>NZ_RRYX01000077.1:0-14255 GCF_014861375.1 Psychrobacter sp. FME5
AAAACAGGTAATAATCTCAATTACCATCCTTAATACGACTTCATGTCGCACCTCTGACACCAAGACTTTCTCTACCTTTCGGACTGTCTTGGCGTGAGCCGCAACACGAGCAGGTTTGGGTTGTGTACGCTTCATTCACTTCGATATAGTGGCAACCTGCGTTCGCGCATTTGTAATCCAGTTGCCGTTTAGTCTCAAACCAACCAGCGTCATAGACGGATTTGGCAAGTTTGCTTGAAGTGAATGATTTTGATTTTATCTTTCCAACGACTATTAAGTTGTTGGATTTGACAAGCTTTGATGTGAATTTATGGACCAAATCTTGGCGGGTATTTTTAATCTTGGCGTGAATGGCCTTAACCCGCTTTTTATTATTAGCCCTTTGAGCAATGGCCAGTTTCTCAGCGTATTGATGGGTGATTTTGGTTTGTAGTTTATCACCATCACTACTCACCGCTGCATCTTTGCAGCCCAAATCAATACCGACTTTGGCGCTGCCGCAGGCTATTTTTGGATATTCCTTAACGGTGATACAGGCGTACCAAAGACCACGACTATCTTGCACCAACTCACAGGTGTTGATGTTGTATAGGGCTAAATTATAGCTATCCCATACATCAATGGTCAGTTTTTTACCTTTGGCAAGACTAAGCTGAATGGTAGATTTAAGGCTTTTCTTTCCTGATTGATGGGTTGCTAGGTGTTTGATAGCGGTTTTTTTAAAAGGTATCCAACCTAAGTTTCTGCGTTTGGCCTTAGGATTATTGGTACGCCAGTTGAGTTTGGCTTTTTTAAACTGTTTGCGAGATTTGGCATGGGTTTCCGCCACTGCTTGCAAGGTTTGGCTATGCAAGTTTAGGTATTCACCCGCACCTTTGGTATAGGCAGCTAAGTCGTAGGCCGAAAAGAATTTGCCGGTACGTTGAAGGTGCTTAAAACTAAGCTCATTGACGTAGTTCCAGACAAAGTTAACCGACCCAGCCAAGATATTTAGCTGATTGGTGTGTTTGTCTTTGATGCGTAATTTGAGCGTTTTCATGGGGTAATTATGGTCTCAATGAGTGTGGTTATCAAGGTGGTGTCAATGCGAGATGACAACGGTTGACGCCTGATATCCACGCCATAGAAGGACGTGGTTTTACGGCGCTTTTTGATAAAAAAACACTCTCTAATCGATAGATTAAAGAGTGTTCTAAAACGTGAGAACTATTTATAGGCTATATAAGCTAAAGGCCTAATAAGCTAAAAGCCTATTTTTCAAGGATGCAAGTCACACCTTGACCACCAGCGGCACAGATAGAGATTAGCGCACGTCCAGAGCCTTTTTGATCCAGCAGCTTAGCGGCAGTCGCTAAGATACGGCCACCAGTAGCAGCAAATGGATGGCCAGCGGCTAGAGATGAGCCGTTGACGTTTAGCTTGCTACGGTCGATAGTTCCTAGCGGCGCGTCAAGACCTAAACGCTCTTCACAGAATTTCTCGTCTTCCCAAGCTGAAAGGGTTGATAAGACTTGTGAGGCAAAGGCTTCATGGATTTCATAAAAATCGAAATCTTGTAGCGTCAAACCAGCACGCTCAAGCATACGCGGCACGGCATAAGCTGGTGCCATGAGTAAGCCTTCTGTGGTACCAGATTTACCAATGAAATCAACCGCTGCTGTTTCTTGATGAACGATATAAGCCAATGGCTTAAGGCCGTGCTCTTTTGCCCATTCATCAGTACCCAATAGTACACAAGAGGCACCATCAGTGAGCGGCGTAGAGTTGGCAGCAGTCATCGTTGGCTTGGCATTGTTTTTACCAAACACAGGCTTTAACTTCGCTAATTTTTCTAACGTCGTATCTGGACGCAAGTTATTGTCGCGAGTGAGACCTTTATAAGGCGTGATTAAGTCATCAAAGAAGCCTTCGTCATAAGCGCGTGCTAGATTTTGATGGCTATTAAAGGCAAGTTCATCCTGAGCTTCGCGGCTGATATTCCACTCAAGCGCTGTGATCGCTTGATGGTCGCCCATTGAGAGACCAGTACGTGGCTCACCGTTTTGTGGCGAATCGATTAGGTCTTTTGGATTGAGTTCCATCAGTGCTTTTAGACGTTGTTTGTTGTCTTTGGCAGCGCCTAGTTTGATCAGCACTTTACGCAAACCATCACCAATCGCGATAGGCGCGTCAGATGTGGTATCTACACCGCCGGTGATGGCTGAGTCGATGATGCCCAGAGCAATTTTGTTGGCAGAGGCAAATGTCGCTTGCAAGCCAGTACCACAAGCTTGTGAGATATCATAAGTTGGGGTATGTGGGTTCAGCGCGGTGCTTAGTGTGGCTTCACGGGTTAAGTTGATGTCGCGGCTGAGTTTCATCACAGCGCCGGCGACCACTTCACCTAATACTTCGTCTTGTAGGTTATAGCGTTCAATCAAACCATCTAAAGCAGCCGTTAGCATGTCTGTGTTGCTGACATCAGCGTATGAACCATTTGAGCGTGCAAATGGAATACGGTTACCACCTAAAATAGCGACGCGGTTTTGACCAGAAGCAGGTTTAGTCTTGTTCGCTTTCTTGGCGTTAGTCGTCGGCTTTTTGGCAGTAGGTGTTTTCGTGTCCTTTGCCGCCGTTTCTTTTTTAGGGCTGGCCGGTTTTGTGTTGGTTGATGCTGCCTCAGCAGATTTTACGACAGTGCTTTCAACAACAGGGCTATCAGAGTGGTTGTTTTTATTACTCATAATATTATCCTTAAAAAATATAGGTAGAAGAAAAAAGGAAAGTAACAATAAAATAAAAAGTACGAAAATAAAAAGTACGATTAAAAAATATAATTGTCTTAAATAATGCGATAAATGAAAATAAACAAGAGGCAAATATTATCATTTATGACAGGGTATAGCTGTTTGTGATCAAGGCATTTTTATGACTTTACTGTATCGCTTTGGCAAACTATGTGACGCTTATACAAGGTCAACAATAGCCGTGAATATAATTTTATTAGACTGGCTAGTACTGGTTATTAGCATTGCATAATGGTGTATTTGATAATATATTGTTATCGATAAACACATTTGCCATAACTTATAGGTCTGATTTTAGCACAATACGGTGGTTTTTAAGTCTAGAAAAAGTAGCTATCTTGTATACTGGCTTGTTTACAGATTGTTGTAGACAACCTCAGTTTTTGGACTTATTTATGTTGAAAGTGTATAGTTAAGCCAGTTTTCGACCCATTTATTCGATATCAATTTAATTGATATCAACCATTACGATATTGATGCGCTTATATAATAGGGTGATGAGCTTATATAGTAGGCACATCATTAATAAGCACATCATTAATAGCCGCATTGCATTTTTTATTTATTATTATTCTAACCATTTATTATAGGGATTATATTATGTCAGACCGTTATGGTGATTTTGTTCAGTCTTCTATTGGTAAAAAAGTTGCCAAAAACTTAGGTTTACCGTTGCCAGTAACGCTAGATCGCTTCGAAAGCGGTGAGCGTTTGGTACGTGGCAGTGTGCTGGTTGGCCGTGCTGATGGCGATGACAAAAGCGTGAGTGAGTCAGTTGCTCGTATCTTGTCAGACGTTCATGCTGAGGTTTATGTCAATAGTAGAGACGACGTTAAAGACGCACTGGCTGATGCTGGCGTGGAAGCAAAAGCCAATACCGGTGGCGATGATAAGTTTAAAGTTTTATTGTTTGATGCCAGTAATATCAGTAATGCGGATCAGCTAAAAGAAGTGTATGAGTTTTTTCACAGCGTTGCGCGCCGTGTAGAAAAGTCGGGACGAGTGATTATCGTTGGTCGTACGCCAGAAAATATCACTGATATTGAAGCCGCATTAGCACAGCGTGCGCTTGAAGGTTTTGTAAAATCAGTCGGTAAAGAATTTAAGCGTGGTATTACCGCCCAGCTTATTTATGTAGAAGAAGGCGCAGAGCAAAACCTAGACTCGACCTTACGCTTCTTCACCTCAGCTCGTTCAGCTTATGTCTCAGGACAAGTGGTACGCGTTAGTAACGGTGATAACGTCGATGTTGATTGGACGCAGCCTCTAGGCGGAAAAACTATGCTGGTGACTGGTGCTAGTCGCGGAATCGGTGAAGCAATTGCCCGTGTGTTGGCGCGCGAAGGTGCCCATGTGATTTGTTTGGATGTACCACAGCAGCAAGCAGACCTACAAAAAGTCGCTAGCGAAATCAGTGGTTCTATTTTAGCAGTCGATATCACCAGTGAGGACGCTGGGGCACAAATCGCAGACGCAGCGCAAAAGCGTGGTGGTCTAGATTCAATCATCCATAATGCTGGCGTGACTCGTGATAAAACATTGGCAAAAATGGACGAGAAGAAATGGAACATGGTTATCGATATTAACTTAGGTAGTATCGCTAGGTTGAACCGTTACTTGCTTGACAATGATGTGCTAAAAGAAAATGCGCGTATCGTCTGCGTATCGTCAATCTCAGGTATCGCTGGTAACTTGGGTCAGACCAACTATGCGACCTCTAAAGCGGGCGTTATTGGTCTGGTAGATGCTACTGCCAAGCAATTAAAAGACAATGCCAAAGGTATGACGATTAATGCGGTTGCTCCAGGATTTATCGAAACCCAAATGACGGAAGCCATTCCTTTTGCTATTCGTGAAGCGGGTCGCCGTATGAACTCAATGAGCCAAGGTGGCTTACCAGTAGACGTAGCTGAGACTATCGCATGGTTTGCGTCACCTGCTGCTGGCGGACTAAACGGCAACACAGTGCGCGTTTGTGGTCAGAGCTTATTGGGTGCTTAATACCGATTTATGAGTAGGCCTATGTGATCGTTTAAGGTCGGATAAATATATGATAAAAGCTGTTTTTTTATATCCACTTCACATATGCTTACGAAATAATTGCTGATAAATTGTAATAAAGCTGCCCAAGGGTGGCTTTTTTATGATAAAAACACAGGAGCCATCAGCCAAATTATTTTTGTTACTATAAACTCTTATGACATCATTCAATTTCATTTTATATAGCATCTAGAAATGCACCAAAAAACTTGCTCAAGCCCCACTTAGGATTTATTATGTCAGATAAACATTATGATGCGTTGCCAAAAGCGCATACCACCTACGCCAATATCGTCAAAAGTCTATTGCCAATTGGTAATAGTGGCAAAATCAGTAAAGATCAATTGCCGCAAGCGACTTATTATGTGGATGATCTACACATCGATCAGGATAATCTAAACGATTATCGTAAGATTTGTGGTTTTTCTGACAACGGTAAAGTACCTATTACTTACTTCTCTGTACTATCACAAGCGTTGCAAATGAATATGATGGTCAAAGAACCCTTTCCATTTGCCATGTTGGGGCTGGTACACGTTGATAACAGCGTGACCCAATATCGTCCGATTGGTGAGCGTGAGACGGTAGCGATGTCGGTGACTTTTGACAATCTACGCGACCATGCACAAGGTCAGCAATTTGACTTTGTAACGACGGTTAAATCAGAAAGTGAAATAATCTGGGAAGGTACGTCGACGTATCTGGCGCGCAACAAAAAATCGAGTAGCAGCAAAAGTAAAAAAAGCACGCCGCGTCCAGTAACGGTGAAGCAATCAATTAACGAAGTAGGTGTACATAGTATCTTTGAAGTGCCAGAAGATATAGGCCGTCGTTATGCCTTTGTATCAGGTGACTTTAACTTGATTCATTTGCATCCATTATCAGCGCGTGCCTTTGGTTTTCCAAAAGCGATTGCTCATGGTATGTGGTCAAAGGCCAAGTGCTTGGCGATGATGGACGAGCTACCGGATGCTTGTACCGCTGAGGTGTCATTTAAGTTGCCTATATTTTTACCAGCTGAAGTAGAGCTTATCGCTGATCCAATTGCCCAACTCGAAAGCGCCGCAGATACTTGTGAATTTGGCTTATATAGCTCTAAAAACGACAAGCCGCATCTCGCAGGTGTCGTTAAACTACACAGCGATAGCCAGTAATTTATTTGTTTACTTACTATCGCCATATTTCATCTTAACCGCCATAGCCAACGAATAAATTTACAATTATGACTTTACAAAAAAACATGACAAGCACAGAAAACTCTGCCAGTTTGGCAGTTAGTGACACGAAAGATAGCAATATTGCACCTGATAACAATGTGTATGATAACGACGCGCCTGATAATGGTGTCGATCTGGCGTCCCTCTTTGAGCCTTATTTCCGTCCTGATGACAACACCATTGTATGCGGCGCACTTGATGATGAAAAAGTCACTGCGTTAGCCAGAGCAGGGGTTGAGCTGGTTATTAACTTACAGCCTGATAGTGAGCTAAGCTTTGATGAGTCGGCAGCCGTTGAGCGCGCAGGTATGTCTTATGAGCATCTGCCTATTGACGGTACTACAGATTTAAAGCAACTTAATATATTAGCGTTCGATAATATATTGCGCCAGTCTCATGGTAAAAAAACAGTCTTGCACTGTGGTTCAGGCAATAGAGTGGGTGCAGCGATTGCTCTACGAGCTGGCTGGCTACGTGGCCGTAAGATGGATACGGCAATGGAGCGTGGGCGTAGTCATGGTTTGACTAGTCTTGAGCAAGAAGTGCATAATCGTTTGTTGGTACCGCGCTAAAGTATCAGTATGACTGAGTAATCAAAAGGCGACCAGCAGGTGGCCTTTTTTATTGCTCGATAAAACTTAATACCAAACCCAAAAAGTACGATTAGCTGTGTCAAACTCGTTTAGTCTACAGTGCGTAGCACTTGCACTCGTTTTCCTTGCTACTCTATAGTTAAAATACTTTAAAAACGCTACGATACTGCTGGTATAGTTTTTTTGTAGCCTCTGTCTGCGTAGGCACAGCAAGCAAGAAAAAACGGTACCTGCAGTACGTGATGTATCGATTTTACTTTTCACTGACTATAGTTTTTGTGAATGGTATAACTATTCTATAGTCAAAACATCTTCAACACGCCCTATATAAAAACCAAAAACGTTAATAATTGAGTAAGGCCGTCATGACAAATAATAATGAAAGTAGCTATCAAAATAACTATCAGAGCAGCGATAAAAGTAGCACTAAAAGCACCAATACTAAAAGCACCAATATAAATATTGATACCAATCTCCAACAGCGTCTACAGCGATTAATGACAGATTTACAGTTGGATGATGCACCAGCTGGCGGCGCGTTAGTGGTTTATCAAGCGGGCAGCTGCATTGCTCAGGTGAGCGTGGGAATGGCACGAGCAGATTTGTCCTGGAGCGCTGATACCTTGTCGCTTAATTTTTCTACAGGTAAAGGTATTTTAGCGACACTGATTCATGTGTTGGTTTCGCAGCAGATACTAGATTATGACACGCCTATTGCCAGCTATTGGCCAAATTTTGCGGCGCAGGGAAAAGGTGACGTTACATTACGCACAGTCATGTCACATCAGGCGGATTTATTTTCGATTCAGAGTATTGATGCGGACAGCGAAACATTACTCGATTGGGCGCTAATGCTCGATAAAATTGCTGCGATGCCGATGACAACACCTGAAAATACCGAACGATATGACAGTGCATATAGTGCTCTGGTTTACGGCTGGGTGTTAGGCGGGGTGATAGAAGCCGTGACTAAGATGTCTTTGGCTGATGCGCTACGCCAGTATTTGACTGAGCCTTTAGGTATTGCAGACAGTTGCTATTTCGGTGTGCCAGATAGCAAAATAGACCAAGTGGCAAAACTGGCCAAAGACTTTGAGCGGTCAAATCAGGATGGCAGACAATCGGGTAATAAGCGCCACAAACCGACCTTAAAAGCAGACTCGCAATCTACCTTAGATATTTATGCCACGCTACCCAGCTATACAATTTGGCAGCAGCAAAACTTGATTGATAAACACTTGGCTAATAAACAAAAGATAGACGCGAATAAGGAAAGTGAGCAAAACACCCCTGTATTAGATACTGCTCGTATCAATCGTTTATATTTCAACACTGATAAGCTTAATCTAAAAAACTATAAGGCCGCGCTTATACCTGCGGGCAAACAACCGATCGACTATCATAGTCGTAAGATGCTACAAGCGGTTATTCCAGCAGCTAATGGCGTGGCCTCAGCGCAGGCATTGGCAACTGTCTACGCTATGTTGGCGAATGGTGGGGAATGGCGGGGACAGACGTTTATTGATAGCGCCACCTATCAGCAGTTGTCTATCGTTCAGGTCAATGGCTTGGATGCGGTTATGCCAGCGCGTATGCATTGGCGCTTGGGCTACCATAGATTATTTAGCATTTACCAAAATAATAATGGTGAGGCAGTAAGCTCTAGCGCGCAAGGGTTTGGGCATATGGGTTATAACGGTTCGGTTGCCTGGTGTGATCCTACACGGCAACTATCATTTGCTTTTGTTCATAACTTTGATACCACGATGCTCAATGATATTCGCCAATTTGCACTAACGGAAGCGGTGCTTAGTTTGATTAGTGAGGTTTGATTAACGAGACGCTTTTGGCGTCATCCTAAGTAGCTTGTTGGCGCTGAGGCCGTGGATAAAAATCGAAGTAAAAATGACAATCGAACAAACAACCCATAGCTTGAGCGCATCGTTTTCAGCAAAGAAACCCTGATTAAGCGCATAAGATAAATAATATAACGTACCAATACCGCGGATACCCAGTGCTGAGATGGCATACTTTTCGGTATGGGGCAGGTTCAGCCCTGATAAAGCAATGAATCCACCAATAGGACGTATTAATAATAAAAAGGTAAAGCTGACGATATAGACTCGCCACGTTAGCTCAACGCCTGCCTGTAAACCTTGGCCGATTAGCATACCAAAAGTCACCAATACCAGTGACATCAACAAACCTTCTGATTGTTCTGCAAAATCATGGAGCTTGTGATGATAGCTGTGTTTATTCTCTGACCGACGAAAGGCAAATGCCGCGACAAATACCGCGATAAAACCATAGCTATGGAAAAATTCTGCGAACCCATAAGCCATTAAAGTGAGGGCGATGACCACGTAGCCCTGCGAAATAGAGGTTTCTTGGCTATATTTTGAAAACACCAGCTTGGCCATCACTTTACCGACGACGATACCAACCACCAAACCTGCACCAATCTTCCATAGCACATCATGGGTAAACCAAGACCAAAGCATCTCAGCGGTAAAACGTTCGCCTTTGTTAAATGCCTCTGCTATCTTTATTGCCAAATATACAAAAGGAAACGCCAGCCCATCATTCAGTCCGGCTTCTGAGGTGAGCGTAAAGCGCGGCGTGTCTTCGCCGCCCGTATTGGGTGGCCCTACTTGTATGCTGGAGGCTAATACGGGATCAGTTGGTGCAAGTACAGCGCCTAATAAGATTGCGGCGCCCATCGTCATACCAAAGGCATAATAACCCAATACCGCCATCGCAAAAATACCAAGTGGCATAGTAATGAGCAATAACCGTATCGTTGGTCGCCATAATCGCCAAGACAGCTCGGTATCAATTTTGATACCAGCACCAACCAGTGATACCAACACCACAATTTCGGTCAGTTTTTCGATAATTAAACCATTATCAAGGGGGTTTAAGAACGACAAAGATGTCCAAAAATATCCCATGGCTAGGCCGAAGCTGACTTGCAACATAGGTAGGGAGATGGGTGTGCGTTTAAACAAAATAGGAAACAATGCGCCTAGTAAAAAGGCGGTACCACAGACTAATAAGAATAAGTTATAGTTTTCAATCATAAGTTTTATGCACGTTGGTATAACAAGACTTATGATGACGCTAAAAAGGTCTTATTACCGCAAAAAATCGTTATCAAAACGATATAAGCGTTGTTTTTTGGTGAAAAAAAAGCCTGCTCAAGGCAGACTTCTTTTATTTATCTAGCGTTTGGAGTTACTAAGATAACTTTATAACCTGAGTGTTTTCTTAACGTTCAACTTGACTGACATCGCGTACCGCGCCGGTATCGGCACTGGTGGTCATCGCTGCATAAGCGCGTAGGGCAGGAGAGACATGACGCTCACGATTGACTGGTTTCCATGCTTTGCTACCACGGCTTTCCATCTCTTCGCGGCGCGCCGCTAAATCAGCATCACTGACCTGCATGTTAATCGTACGGTTCGGGATGTCGATATGAATGGTATCGCCTTCTTGCACAAGCCCAATCGCGCCACCTTCCGCTGCCTCAGGGCTGGCATGACCGATGGATAATCCTGAAGTACCGCCAGAGAAACGACCATCGGTGAGTAGTGCGCATTCTTTACCCAAGCCTTTTGACTTAAGATACGTCGTTGGGTAGAGCATTTCTTGCATACCAGGGCCGCCTTTTGGCCCTTCATAGCGAATGATAACCACATCGCCTGCAACAATTTGATCGTCAAGTACCGCTGCTACGGCATCATCTTGTGATTCAAAGAGACGTGCACGTCCGGTAAAGGTCAAGATGCTGTCGTCAACACCAGCGGTTTTGACCACGCAGCCGCGCTCGGCAATATTACCGTAAAGGACGGCAAGACCGCCATCTGCAGTATAAGCATGCTCGGCGCTACGGATACAACCTGACTCACGGTTGACGTCGAGGTTTGACCATTCTTGCGATTGTGAGAATGCTTCTGTGGTACGTATGCCGCCTGGCGCTGCAAGATATCGCGCCCGCGCCTCAAGATTGTCAGGATTCATAATATCCCATTTATCAATCGCTTCTTTCATCGTGGCACTATGAATGGTTGGCAAATCAGTGGTGAGCAAATTAGCACGGTCAAGCTCTGCCAATAACGCGAATACACCGCCTGCACGATGCACATCTTCCATATGATACTTTTGTGAGGCCGGGGCAACCTTAGCAAGGCAAGGCACATGACGACTTAACTGGTCAATATCGTGCATTTTAAAGTCGACTTCTGCTTCATTAGCAGCCGCTAATAAATGCAAAATAGTGTTGGTCGAGCCGCCCATAGCGACATCTAAGGTCATGGCATTTTTAAAGGCGGCCTTAGTGGCGATAGAGCGTGGCAGAACCGAATCATCATCTTGCTCATAGCGACGTTTGGCTAGAGATACAATGGTGCGACCGGCTTCTAAGAACAGCTCGCGACGCAGCGAATGCGTTGCCAACAGTGAGCCATTACCTGGTAATGCCAAGCCTAAAGCTTCGGTCAGGCAGTTCATAGAGTTGGCAGTGAACATACCAGAGCATGAACCACAAGTCGGACAAGCTGAGCTTTCAATCGCCAATACATCTTCATCACTAATGCTGTCATCTGCGGCGTCCATCATCGCATCGACTAAGTCGAGTTTACGAACCGCACTGCCATTATTGTCATCAGTATTGTGGCTTTTGCCGACGGTACTGGCGATGATTTTACCCGCTTCCATCGGGCCACCTGAAATAAACACCGTTGGAATATTGAGGCGCATCGCTGCCATTAGCATACCAGGGGTGATTTTGTCACAGTTAGAAATACAAACTAACGCATCGGCACAGTGGGCATTGACCATATATTCAACAGAGTCAGCAATTAAGTCACGGCTGGGTAATGAATACAGCATGCCGCTGTGTCCCATGGCAATACCGTCATCGACCGCGATAGTATTGAACTCTTTTGCCACGCCGCCCGCACTTTCAATTTCGCGCGCGACCAGTTGACCCAAGTCTTTTAAATGCACATGACCGGGTACAAACTGGGTAAATGAGTTGGCAATGGCAATAATTGGTTTGCCAAAATCGCCATCCGTCATACCTGTTGCACGCCATAGAGCACGTGCACCTGCCATATTACGGCCGCCAGTAGAAGTTTTTGAGCGATAGTCCATGTGATATTCCTTACAGTTAGGCGATGTGTGTTAAAGCGTTTATTTTTAAATTTGATACTGCTAATGTGCAATGACTTATATGTATGCAATGACAATGCGTCTTTAAGGGTGATAGTGTGCTTTCTATAGATAGCGAGTACTAGTGAATAATACTAAGTCGCTACCATACCATTAGATATGGATAACTAAAAATGATCAGCCGTTAATCATCAAGACTTATGGGTCAAAAGTTAGCGGTCAAAAATTTAGGCAAGGCGTTCTAAAATTGCGCTCTCAAACCAAGGCAATTCAGCTTTATCCGCTTCCAGTTTAGCGATAACTACTAATGCGTGAGTCGCTGGCAAGAACTGATAGTCTTGGCTGGCATCTATTATTAATGGTATTGGCTCATTGCTTGCTTCATCGACGCTAGTTCCATCGATGCTGACTAATGCCTGCTTATCATTTTTATAAAGCACATCAACACGGCCAAAAAACTGCCAGTCCTTAACGGCTGCTGTGATAGCATCAGCTTCATTTCTAGTATAGATTTGCTGCGTTTCTTTGCCCGTATTGGTCCAGTGCAAGCGTACCGCCAATTGCAAGGCTTCGCTAAACACGACGAGCGAGCCAACAACTTTGACATGCCACGGGCTGGATATCAGCTCTGCATTGATACCTATCAGCTTGGCAGCATCATTGGCAGTCATAGGGGTGTTAAATTGCGCCAAAAGGCTTGGTGTTAAAGGGTGTGTTTGTTTAATCGCATCGTCCAAGCTGTCGTAATGATACAAAAACGGCAATGGCAAGTCTTGGGTCACGGTCTTTTTACTGACTTTGCAGTTATGAATACGCCAGCTGATGGTCTTATCAGTCAGTGCTTCAGCTAAGATGATCGCATTGGGATCGATAGTTTGAGTATGGGCTTGAGGGCTGTTTTTAGTCTCAGCGCTGATGGATTGTCCATCGCTATCGAGCACCGTATCATTTGATACAGATGTCGGTAGGGTGTTATCAAGCTCTGCATGAGGGTTATTCATATCTAATTGAGTCGGTAAGGTAGGCGAGTCCATAAGAGTAGCGTTATTAAAATAGAGGGTTAATATAACATTTAAACCGTACCGCTCGCCAATAAATTAGTGAGCTGAGGTCATTAGTATGTAGGTTGGCTGTTTTCAATCATCAGGATGCTAGCAACTTGTACTTAATCCATATTTCGTCCACTATATTACAGACTGTTCATTCCATTTTAAAAGCTATTAAGCAACTAACAATCAAAGGAAAAAATAATGACTGAAGTCAATCAACAGAATGCTTATGACGATAATAATATCTTTGCCAAAATGCTAAACGGCGATGTTCCTTATCATAAGGTTTATGAAGACGACAAAACCCTCGCTTTTATGGATATTATGCCGCAAGCAGCAGGTCATGTATTGGTGATTCCTAAGCAAAAGGCCGTTGATTTAGTAGATCTTGAGCCAGAATATGCGGCGGCGGTACTGATGACCTCGAAAAAGGTCATGCAAGCACAGCGCCAAGTATTTGAGCGTGAAGGGATTATCCAAATGCAATTAAACGGTAGCGAGGCGGGGCAGACGGTCTTTCATTACCATGTACATCTTATTCCCTCGAGTATCCATGAGCTAGGTCGTCATGCAGTGACGCAGGCAGATCAGGAAGAACTTGCAAAAACAGCCAAGCAACTTGCTGCGGTTATTAATGCGTAAACTTATAAGCAAAGTACATCATTTGTGAACTCAACAATGAAATATAAGTTTTTTGCAGTAAATAAAAATAAAAAGGGCAGCTAACAAGCTGCCTTTTTTGTTGCTTGGTAATAGTCATGTAACAATCGTTAAATTCATGTTACAAGTTGGGGGCTTGTCTAGGGTTTTTCAAAATAGTGTGATAAAAATTGTATTTGTTTAATGGCTCTGGATGCATTTTACCTTTATTAGTTTACCTTATTATTAACCCCACTCTCAACTTCGAAAGTGATTGAAAAAAGAAGAGCACCTCACTAATCTATTGTTTTCGACCAAGAATACAATGGAGTTGTGAGATGCCCATAGACGAATTTATCATCAATATCTATTTAATGGTAGAGCAATATTACAAAATAGTCGTCACCCAGCCCTTGCGAGGTGCAGGTTACGCACCAAAGTTGAGTGATCCTGAGATCATTTGCATGGAGATGGTCGGTGAATTTTTACACCTTGATCAAGACAAACAAATTTGGCAATACTTTACCCAGCATTGGCAAGACTGGTTTCCAGCCATCGGCTCATACCCTAACTTCGCAAAGCACTGCGCCAATCTGTGGCAAGTCAAACAGCAGATACAAGATAAAGTCAGTCAAATTGAAGGCCGTGACAACATTCATTTTATGGATGGCTTTCCGATACCCGTCTGTCATTATGGACGCGCTTATCGGCATAAAAACTATCAAGACTTAGCGGCTTTTAGCTACTGTGCGGCTAAGC
>NZ_RRYX01000078.1:0-14065 GCF_014861375.1 Psychrobacter sp. FME5
CTTCTATGTCAATTATGGCTATGTCTGATGCCAGCATACTTTTTAGAACACCACCAAATATTATAATTAATTAACTGATATCGTCTAAACTAAAAAATGGCCTGCCGTATTATTGTCGCTAATTTAGCGGTTTTTAGCAAACAAGTTCAGTACGAACATCAGTGCAGGTGTTAATGGTCAGAGGTATTACTATCAAGCCACTCTAAGATATCTTGATAAACTACCTTGTTGTTTTTTTCATGCAGCGGTTCATGGCGCATATGAGGGTAGAGCTGTACAGATACTTGATTAAAATGTTGTTTGTCTAAACGGCTGGCAATTTTGCGAATGCCACGGCCCATATCACCAATGGGGTCATTTTCGCCACTGAGCAATAACATTGGAAAGTCTTTAGCAATCGTCGTCGCCCAGTTTTTATTCAACCCCGCTTCCATTAGAGTGAACAAGGTCATAAAGCCGTTATTGGTAAAATCAAAACCGGTCAATGGATCGGCTTCATAGGCTTCGATAGCAGCAGGGTTTTCATTAATCCAAGCAAACGGTGAGGAAGAAATACGATTATCAAGTTTGCTGTTAAGTACTTTATTCATCACATTAGCAAATAAAGCATTTGGCTTTTTAGGCGCAGCTTTTGCCAATAGTTTATTAACGGGCAGCAATACTTTGGTCAATGGATTGGCGTCTGCCGTACCCATTAGGATGGCACCTGTAAAGTTGCGTGCATGGTGTTTGAGTACGTTGCGTACAATAAACGAGCCCATAGAATGGCCCATCACAAAATGCGGCACATTTGGATGGCGCTCCTTTAAACTGTCTGCCATCACGATGACGTCTTTTAATAACGACTGTACCGGATGCTCTTCGCCAAAAAATCCAAAGTCATCTTCTGATTTAATGGTCTTTCCATGACCCAGCTGATCATAAGTGGCTACGGCGATACCATTATCAGCTAAAAACTGCGCAAAGTCTGCATAGCGGCCGCTGTGCTCCGCCATACCATGTACGATGAGTAAGGTAGCCGTAATAGCTGTTTCATTGTCACTTGGTTCAAAAAAAGTATGATGTAGATAATGGGTATTGTCAGATGAGGTGGTTTGTTCAGCAGTGCTCATAAGCGATTCCTAGTAATATTAGTGATAATGTTGATTTTTATAAAAAAGTGCGAGAAAACGGTTTTGAAAAACCATTTCAAAAAGATTAAAGACAACTAACATTAAAGACAACTATAGTCGAACTTGGATGAATTCGACTATAGAGTTTATAATTTATCTGTCATATGACTCTACATAGAGTCCGTTATTTATTTTGCTGGACGCTGATAAATCGTTTTGCCTTCTTTGATGGTCGTTACCACGTTAATATCCTTTAGCTTATTCGGTGCTATCGTCAATGGATTGGCGTCTAATATCACCAAGTCAGCCAATTTACCTTGGGTTAAGGTGCCTTTGCTGTCCTCTTCATAATACTCATAAGCGGCGTTGGTGGTAATGGCTTTTAACGCTTGATAGGGGCTGGCACGTTGGTCTTTACCAATGATTTTGCCAGAACGCGATGTACGATTTACCGCTGACCAAACGGTAAATAAAGGGTCAACTGGCGTCACCGTATCATCAGAATGATTGGTGTATTTCAGGCCCATTTTATCAGCAGTGGCTATCGGGCTTGAGAAGTTAGCGCGTTTTTCGCCTAAATTTTCGACATGGACGTCACCCCAAAAATACGTATGATTGGTAAAGAACGAAGGCATCATATTATATTTTTTGAAAGCTTGTAGCTGATCGGGACGCGCAAATTGGGCATGGATAGGCACAGTGCGGCGATCCTTATCAGCGGCTTGACCGGTTTTCTTCACCGCGTATTCGTGCGCTTTGATAATCATATCGGTCGCGCCATCGCCGTTATTATGAATAAATAATTGATTGTCGCGGGCGTAAGCTTTGACAAACATCTCATTGAGCGCATCTTGGCTGACACTAGGTAGACCGCGGCAGTCCTTTTCACAGTCTGGCACTGGGGTAATATAAGGTTGACTAAAATAAGCGGTTTTACCTTGCGGCGAGCCATCGGCAACGATTTTAGTGCCTTGCACTTTAAAGCCGTTTTGATAGGTCTTCCACACAAAATCTTTATCGGCTAAGTTTTCATCTAAATCACTGACGCCCGCAAGCGCGACCAAATCTATTTTAAGCTTACCTGCATCGGCTTGCTTTTGGAAAAACTCAATAGTGTTACGTGCTGTGGAGCCATTATGAGCAGTTGTTAAACCATTTTCGGCATAATAATCTTGCGTTTTTTCAAAGAATTTGGCTTGATTGGGCTCTAATACCTCGAGCATATGGCGCACAAAAGGATACATGGCGGTTTCTTGTACCAGACCATTGAGTTCGCTAGAGCCTTTGACGCGTGCAATATTACCGCCCTCTGGGTTTTTACTGTCGGCAGTGACCTCCATTGCTGCTAGGCCTTTACTGTTCGCCACGCCCATATGGCCACTGGTATGCTGTAGGTAAACAGGGTTATTAGGCAAGGCTTTATCGATTTCACCCTTGGTTGGATGGCGCTGTTCTGTTAATTGGCTTTCGTCATAACCCCAACCGTATATCCACTCGCCATCAGCGATATTATTGTCTTTTTTATAGGCTTTTAGTGCGGCTAGCATTTTATCGATGCTATCGACTTTGCCAACGGGAGGCGGGTTTAAATTGACTTGTCCCATGGTATTCGACACCATATCAAAATGGCTGTGCGGATCGATAAAGCCTGGTAGCAATGTCTTGTCGTTCAAATTGACTTGTGCGGCGTTGTTATATTTTGATTGAGCAGTATCTAGAGTACCAACGTAAGCGATTTTACCCGCTTGAGTGACCAATGCTTCTGCCATTTGTGGATTATCACCCTCCATGGTGATGATATTGCCATTGTAATAAACTGTCGCTGAGGAATCGCCGGTTTGTGAGGTTGGTTGATTGGCTGTGGCTGAGGTGGCAGTTGGTGAAGTGGCGCAGCCCATAATGCTCGCTAGTCCAAGGCTTAGTAAAGTTGGCTTGATTATTGTGCTTATCGTCATCGTGCTATCCTCAAAGATCATTTAATAAATTTATATATTCAAATAGATATTATGACCAATTTAACGGCAAAGCCCTATACGGTCAAACGTATTTGTGTAGTTGTCTGCTTTGTGTAAGCGGCTCTATAACAAAATCGTTACCTAATGCTCAAATAATAGGCTTATAGGAATGGATAACCCAGCTATGAAAAACCAGCTATGAAAAACCAGCTATGAAAAAACTGTTATTAGCAGGAGCGGGGCATGCTCATATTGGCTTGTTACGCCGCCTTAGTAATGAGCGCGCAGACGATGCAATATTTATCAATACTGATGTTACTTTGATAACAGAGCAGCCACAGACGATTTATTCAGGTATGTTGCCTGGTTGGATGGCGGGACATTATCAACTCGATGATATCTGTATTGATGTAAAGTCGCTTTGTTTGCGAGCAGGTGTGCGCTTTGTTCAACGTCCGATAGTGAAAGTGGATGCTACTTCTCGCACAGTCATCACCAGTGGCAACAAACCATGCGGTGCTGGCTATGGTTGTTATTATAACTATGATTATGACGTGCTGTCCTTAAATACGGGCGCTGACACCAATCTAGACTGGTTAGAGACCAACAAGCGTCATCGTTTTGACAAAGAAATCGCTGATAAAGAGGGCATTGATAAAGAAAGCACTGATAAAGAGAATATTTATAAACAGACCTCCGATACAAAAGGTGTTATTGCTATCAGGCCGTTACATTACTTTGCGCGGCAGTGGCAACAAATCATTGCGGCGGCAAAGCAAACAACCCATTACCGACTGGCTATCGTTGGTGCTGGCGCTGCGGCGATGGAATTAGTGATGGCAGCGCAGGTTATATTGCAGCAGATTCACCCCAGTCACCAAGCCTATTTGGTCTGCGGTGAGCATTTATTGTCTGGATTTGATAATCGTTTTAGAAAGCGTGTCATTGGTCAGCTTAAACGCCATGATATTGAAGTCGTTTTTGCAAGAGCCATCGGCTTTGCTGAAGGGCGGTTGCTGCTGTCAGACTCATCATCAACTTCCTCGTTTGAGCATTCTTCACAGCAATCATCACAGACGTCTTTGCCAGTTGATGCTGTCATTGCTGCTACTGGTGTCACAGGATCAGCATGGACAGCGCATACCGATATTGCAACCATAGACAATGGGTTTATAGCGGTCAATCGTGTGCAGCAGAGTACCTCGCACCCTAACGTATTTGCCGTTGGCGATGTATGTACGCGTGTTGATCAAGATATGGCGCACTCTGGCGTGCATGCCGTGTTTGGCGGTATTGTAGAAGCTGATAATCTATTGGCATATTTGGCAGATGAGCCCCTGCAAAGCTATGAGCCATTGCAAAGCTATGAGCCAAAAAAGCGTACGTTATATTTACTCTCTTGCGGCGATAAGTACGCCATCGGCAGTTGGGGTAAGTATAGTTTACAAGGTCGATGGGTTTGGACTCTCAAACGATACATTGATAAGCGCTTTATCAATGCCAAATAAAAGCGATATAATCAAATATTATTGATTAGATAAACTTTAATATGGTTATATATTAATAAGACAGCAGGTATAAAGTCATCCTTCTTATCTTTTAAGACGTACTATAAAAATTGGCTCTTAAACCAACTGGGTTCTATACTTTTATGAAATCTACCATTGAATTACTCGAGTTCACCGATTTTCCTGCGATCAAACGTCGCGAATTGACGGTATTACAAGTTAATATGGGCTACTTATGTAATATGTCCTGCGTGCATTGTCACGTGGCGGCTAGCCCTTATCGCACAGAGATGATGTCGCGTGAATTGGTTGAGCTGATACCAAAAGTGCTACAGGCACAAGGTATTCATACGCTGGATTTGACTGGCGGCGCACCTGAGATGCACGAAGATTTTAAGTATTTGGTTAAAGCGGCGCGGGCATTAGGTGTCAAAGTGATCGATCGCTGCAATTTAACGATTTTAATGGAAGATGGGTTTGAGGGTTTGGCCCAGTTCTTAGCAGATAACCAAGTAGAAATTATTGCTTCTTTGCCGTGTTATTCGCTCAAAAACGTGGATAAGCAGCGCGGCAAAGGTGCCTTTGATGACAGTATTTTAGGGCTACATAAGCTCAATGCGCTGGGTTATGGTAAGTCTGGCTCAAATCTCACTCTAAACCTCGTCTATAACCCACAAGGCGCTACGTTACCACCTGATCAGCAGCAATTAGAAGCAGATTATAAGCACGAGCTAAAACAACATTTCGATATTGAGTTCAATCAATTGTTTGCATTAACTAATATGCCCATTCAGCGTTTTGGCGCGGTACTATTAGCCAAAAATGAGTTTCATCCGTACATGGATTTGCTCAAAGCGAGCTATGAGGCTGAGAATTTAAAAGAGGTGATGTGCCGTGAGACGATAAGTGTCAATTGGTTGGGTGAATTGTTCGATTGCGATTTTAATCAGCAACTAGAGATGCCAGTGCCCAATAAGTCGCGCCGTCATTTACGAGACTTACTGACTCAGCATCCTAGTGGTGACGATATCGCTATCGGTGATCATTGCTATGGTTGTACAGCGGGCCAAGGTAGCAGTTGTGGTGGCTCCTTAGAAGAAAAAGATAGCGTTATTTAAGATGAAGGTTATTTCTACTATTTCGATCATTATTCCCATACTTAATGAGGCAGATAACCTACCTCGTTTGTTTGAAAATATTGCCAGCCTAACCCCGTTACCAACGCAAATATTATTAGTAGATGGTGGCTCGGCAGACGGCTCAATGGGAGTTGCTCAGGCGCTGATGGATACCGTGTCTAACAGTAAACAGTCAACCATTAGCGGGCAAGTTATCGAGTCGACTGCTGGTCGAGCTACCCAGATGAATGCGGGCGCAGTGTTGGCGACTGGCGATATATTATTATTCTTGCATGCCGATACGCAACTACCAAAAACTGCTATCTATGAGATTGTCCAATCCGCATCAAAAGCAGAGTGGGGTCGTTTCGATGTTCGGTTAGACAGCGATGACCCGATGCTATGGCTAGTCAGTCAGATGATGAATGGGCGCTCAAGAGTGACAGGTATTGCTACTGGTGATCAAGCAATTTTTGTAAAAAAGTCTCTATTTGAACAGATCGGTGGTTACCCTAATCAGCCGTTGATGGAGGATATTGAGCTGTGCAAACACCTTAAAAGTATCGCAAAACCGCTTTGCTTAAAGCACAAAGTAAGCACTTCGCCGCGACGATGGCAGCGGCATGGCACATGGCGGACAATACGGTTGATGTGGCATCTGCGTTTTGACTATTGGCGCGGGGTATCGGCTGAAAGCATTAAGCAGCGTTATGATAAAAGTTAAGATCACTTCAATCATTTAAATATAGGCAGTTCTAAATAGAATCGATACGATTGTAATAAAATAAATAGCACTCGTATCGGTTTTAAAGTGAATCAGCTATATCAAAAAGAACCATTATGCCTGTAGATAAGCAACTTAAAAGTAATGACTCAACGCTAATTATCATCTTTGCCAAATTCCCAGCTGAGGGCATGGCAAAAACACGTTTGCAGCCGGCTCTTGGTATTGCAGGGGCGGCGATGATGGCGCGCAAGTTACTAATACATAGCATTGAGCAAGCGATAGCGACTGGCTATAACGTTGAGCTATGTGTCAGTCCAGCACCGTCTGATCCTTGCTGGCAGACGCTTGAGCTATCCGAGTCATTGCGATGGTCAGCGCAGGTTGGAGGCGAATTGGGTATTCGTATGTTTACTGCCAGTCAGCAAGCGTTAGTTAAGTTTGATAATGTACTGTTGATGGGGGCTGATTGCCCTAGTCTGAGTGCCACCAAACTAAAACAAGCCGCGCAGCAATTAGAGCCGCACGATGCTGTGATGATTCCCGCTTTAGATGGGGGGTATGTGCTGTTTGGGTTTAAACGAGAGCAGGCGAGTTTGTTTTCAGATATTGAATGGAGCACCGCGAGCGTCGCATCGATCACTCAGCAGCGCATCGCTGCCTTAAACTGGTCGTTAGCTTTATTAGAGCCGCTACCCGACATCGATGAACCAGCGGATTTGGCGCATTTACCAGTGGGTTGGCTTGATTGCTTATAGCAAAAGTAATAAAAAAACTGTAGCAAACGAACGATTATACCAAACCACTTTAGCAGTAAATTACGGCAATAAAGCTGCCAGTCTGGTTTTAACCTCATCACTCATGGCATCAATAGGTGTAACCAGCGCTTGAGCTAGGGCATTATGAGCGATTGATTTAGGCTGCTCAACAGCGAGTAGAGTGACAGCGTGTTTAATTACCTGCTGCGCGTTTTTCGCATTTTTCATCAAATTCTGAATCGCATAATCGGCGCTAACTGCTTCCTCAGTAGGATGCCAACAATCGAAATCTGTCACTAGCGCTAGCGTGGCATAAGCAATACTAGCTTCACGCGCCAGCTTGGCCTCTGGCATATTAGTCATACCGATGATATCCGCTTGCATTTGACGATACCAATGCGACTCAGCACGCGTGGAGAACTGAGGCCCTTCTATACAAATATAAGTCGCTGTGGCATGACAGTTTCCCTCATTAATAGTCGCTTTATCATAAGCGCGCTGTAATATCTTGCCAACCGCAGGGCACAACGGATCAGCCATAGAAACATGAGCCACTGCGCCATCACCGAAGAACGTAGTAGCTCTATGTTTGGTCATATCTATCATTTGATCGGGGACGACCATATCTAACGGCTTAAGTTGCTCTCGTAGAGAGCCAACCGCCGATACCGAGATAATATAGCGCACTCCCAAATTTTTAAGCGCATAAATATTGGCACGGTAAGGCACCTCTGATGGCGTAAGTTTATGACCTTGACCGTGACGCGTTAGAAAGGCGACGCTCACGCCATCGAGATCTCCTAATACGATATCATCGGACGGCATCCCATAAGGCGTCGATACTTTCACATTACGCTTGTTGGTTAGTGCTTCCATCTGATAGAGACCGCTACCACCAATAATAGCGATGTCAGCAGATAAGTGCTCGGTATCTTCTACTACTGTTGAGATCATAGTGATTTCCAAATGAGTGTGTGAAGGAAAGATTAGTCTGTTGAATACTAAATTTGGAGTTCAAACATAGCCATTAGCGTTTACTGACTCTCTTATACAATCCTTGAGCCAGCGCTTTAACCATCATCGCCTGACTTTGCACAAAGCCATTATATTTAGGCAAATCATCGTCGATGTCTTCGACGCGGCGATTATAAAACAGATGCATGGACGGCTCAGGTAGTGCGGTGACGTCAGGGTAATTCGATGTCGGTACTAACATGAGAGTACCACCAACTGCCATTTCTATACTGGGTTTATTACAGCGAGTACAAAGCCCACGACTGATATTGGGCGGCAGTTTCCAACGGCGAAATTTGGTTCTAATCAGGTTTAATTGACTCACATCAGACTTTAGCAATACCGTCACATCGTTATAAGCTTGGCCTGTATATTCTTGGCAAATCGTGCAGTGACAGATAAAGCGGCCGACAGGCTTAGCATTAATAGTATAAGTATTGCTATAACAGGAGCAAGAGCCTTCCTGTGGGGTAAATTCGCTGCTCATTGGTCAATCCTTATGTGATAAAAAAAGGGTGCGAGAGTTATTGCTATTTTTATTTTTAAACTAAGGCTTAAAAATATAGCATTATCTTAACTTCATAGTGTAACCGTTTTACGTAGAAAAAATAATGAGTTAAGGTTTAGAGAAAAAAGCTTATGAAAGCTAGGGGCTGTATAGAATTCAGCTAAGGAACTGACAGAGACTATTTTTTAGGCAATTCGACGCCAAAAATAGTAAGTTTAGTTATTCTAAGCGCGATATTTTTGGCTATGAAGTGGCAAAAAATAGTCCTGTTCCTTCGGACTGATGCTAAAATCGCCCCAGACGTTGTTGTAAATCTAGCTAAGGTCTCGACATTACCTTCGATTTACGCCTAGTCTGGAATTATTTTAGCGATCAGCAGTCCTAATAGATGAATTCTATACAGCCCCTAATAATAAATAAAAAGGAGACCTATTTAGGTCTCCTTTTTGTTTACTATTAGCAATAAACTGACGTAATCAATTCGATACTAACAGCCCAATTTACCTTCAGCCTCAAGCGCTTTTTTACTACGAATAGGCGCTGGGCAATCCTCACCGTAGTATTGACGATCGGCAAAGTAGCTTGAACGTACCATAGGGCCGGCCCAAACGTTAAAGAAACCAATCTTTTTACCATAATCCATATAGCGCTGAAACTCGTCTGGATGCACATAACGGTCAACTGGGGCATGGTTCTTACTTGGCTGCAGATATTGTCCAATCGTAATCATATCTACATTATGCGCTTTTAAGTCATCGAGCAATGCATAAATCTCTTCTTCAGTTTCGCCCAGTCCGACCATAAAGCCGCATTTGGTAGCGATATCAGGACGACGCTCTTTATACAGCTTTAGCAGGTCTAACGAATGCTGATAATCAGAACCGGGGCGGAAGGCTTTATAAAGACGCGGCACCGTCTCGATATTGTGGTTAAACACATCCGGTGCGGTTTCAGTCAATAAGTCCAAGGCAACATCCATACGACCGCGGAAATCGGGCACTAGGATTTCGATCAAGCAATTAGGACTAAGCGCGCGTGATTCGTTAAGGACTTCAACGAAGTGATTGGCACCACCGTCTTTTAGGTCGTCACGGTCAACCGAGGTAATAACCGCATATTTTAATTCTAACCCTAAGATGGTCTCAGCGGTATGGCGCGGCTCATCCTTATCTAACTCATTGGGGCGACCATGACCGACATCACAGAACGGACAGCGACGGGTACAGATATCGCCCATAATCATAAAGGTGGCGGTGCCATCGCTAAAGCACTGCGCTAGGTTAGGGCAAGCGGCCTCTTCACAGACGGTATAGAGTTTTTGCTCGCGTAGTTTGGCTTTGATGCGTGCCACTTCAGCAGGTGAGGACAGCTTAACCCGAATCCAATCTGGCTTTTTCTTCGCCTCGACTGTCGGGATCACTTTAATTGGGATACGGGCAACTTTGTCATAGCCACGTAGTTTTTCACCTTGAATGGCTTTTTTAGGTCTTACTCTAGCAGCAGGAGTATGTGTTTGTACGGCAGTTGTCATAATTATATTGTCTCTTAGCTCTTTGTATTATAAGGGTTTACGGGATTGTTAGAATGTTTTAGAAGTGGCGTTATTATAGCAGATATTGATTTGTTGGTTGCTTAGGCGTTTGTTTTAACTCGTATGCTTAAGACTACTACGATTCGTCTATTTACCATAGTTTTAAATATCTATATCGATATTCAATTCATTCAGGATTTCTATGGCGGCACGAAACGCTTCTTGGGTGGCAGGTGCGCCGCAGTATGGCAGGCTATGCATCAATACTTCTCGAATCTCAGCGACACTTGCGCCATTATTGATCGCGCCTCGGATATGACCTTTTAGCTCGTTCGGGCTTTTTTGAGCAATTAAAAAAGCAATGGTGATTAATGAGCGGTATTTGCGCGGCAATACCGAGTCATCTTGCCAGGTGCTGCCCCAAGCATGTTCAATGATCCACTCTTGTAATGGCTGGGTGAATCCGGTCGCCCCATCGAGCGAGCGTGTTACGTGTTGTTCGCCCATGACCTCGGTGCGCACCTTTAGGCCATTGTCGTAATTGGCGTTATTCTTCATATTTCTGTCATCCTTGTTGTATCGTCATCCTTGGTATTTACACCTTTAGCGTTTGCTGATAGCTGATAAAAGCTATCTTATACAGCCGAATCATCAAGATGATATTTTCTAAAATAATATCTTACAAAAGAGTATAGCAGTCACGCGGCATTTATTTAACCATAAATCAGATAATACTTGACCACAACGACAAGTTAAGTATCGATGGTTAAAAGGCGTTCAATGGTATTATTGATGGGACCATTTTTATAATAAATGTCCAATATGGCCTTATTATGCGTCTTTTAAGGGCTGAGCCATTAACATTTAGAGTGATTTAAGCTATGATTGCATGGATAATTATTCCATCTAGCACATAGGCGCAGGCTGTCATGCTGACTACCCACGTAATGTGCTAAACCCCAACTGACGAGGACGACTATTGTGTTAGAAGCTTATCGTAAACATGTCGAAGAACGTGCTGAGCTAGGAACTGTACCGCTACCACTGAATGAAAAACAAGTAGCAGAGTTGGTTGAACTATTAAAAACCCCACCAGCAGGCGAAGATGAGTTCTTGATGAACTTACTAGAAAACCGTATTCCTGCTGGCGTTGACCAAGCAGCTTACGTTAAAGCAGCATTTTTAGCGGCTATCCTAAAAGGTGAGGCATCATCGCCGCTTATCAATAAGAAAAAAGCGGTTGAAATCCTAGGCACCATGCAAGGTGGCTATAACGTTCAGCCATTGGTTGCCGCTCTTGATGATGCAGATGTCGCACAAGACGCCGCTGAAGCATTGAAAAAGACCTTGCTGGTATTTGACGCGTTCAATGACGTGACTGAAAAAGCCGAAGCCGGTAACGACATCGCTAAAGAAGTGGTGCAATCTTGGGCAGATGCTGAATGGTTCTTAAACCGTAAAGAGGTTCCTAAAAAGTCAACTTATACTACTTTTAAAGTCACTGGCGAAACCAATACCGATGACTTGTCTCCTGCGCAAGACGCGTGGAGCCGCCCAGATATCCCATTGCATTCATTGGCCATGCACAAAAACTCTCGCGACGGTATCACTGCTGATGATGAGGGTGTTGTCGGTCCAATGAAGCAGATCGAAGAGCTTAAGAAAAAAGGCCATCAATTGGCTTATGTTGGTGACGTCGTAGGGACTGGCTCTAGCCGTAAGTCTGCGACCAACTCAGTGTTGTGGTTAATGGGCGAAGATATCCCTAACGTGCCAAACAAACGTGGCGGTGGTCTAGTATTAGGTAATAACATCGCTCCTATTTTCTTCAATACCATGGAAGACTCTGGCGCCTTACCAATCGAAAAAGTCGCGGTTGATAACCTAAACATGGGTGATGTGTTTGACATCTATCCGTATGAAGGCAAAATCACTAAGCATGACTCTGACGAAGTTATCTCTGAGTTTAAACTGAACTCACCAACCTTGCTTGATGAAGTTCGTGCAGGCGGCCGTATTCCACTAATTGTGGGTCGTGGCCTAACCAACCGTGCTCGTGAGTATATGGGTCTTGGTCATTCAGATATCTTTGCTAAACCAGAAGAGCCAGTCGATACCGGCAAAGGCTTTACCTTAGCACAAAAAATGGTCGGTAAAGCTTGTGGTCTAGACGGCGTCCGTGCTGGCATGTACTGCGAACCAAAAATGACCACAGTCGGCTCGCAAGATACTACAGGTCCGATGACTCGTGATGAGCTAAAAGACTTGGCCTGCCTAGGTTTCCAAGCTGATCTAGTGATGCAGTCATTCTGTCATACCGCCGCTTATCCAAAGCCAGTTGACGTTGAGACTCAGCATACGCTACCTGACTTTATCATGAACCGTGGCGGTGTGAGCTTACGTCCAGGTGACGGAATCATTCACTCATGGTTGAACCGTATGCTCCTTCCAGATACCGTTGGTACTGGTGGTGACTCACATACGCGTTTCCCAATGGGTATTTCGTTCCCAGCCGGTTCTGGTTTGGTCGCATTCGCAGCAGCAACTGGTGTGATGCCACTGGATATGCCTGAGTCTGTCCGTGTGCGCTTCGTTGGCGAACGCCAAGCGGGTATTACTTTACGTGACCTTGTACACGCTATTCCTTATCAAGCGATCAAAGATGGCCTATTAACTGTTGATAAGAAAGGCAAAATCAACGAATTCAATGGTCGTATTCTTGAAATCGAAGGTCTAGAAGACTTAACCGCTGAGCAAGCGTTTGAATTGTCTGATGCGTCAGCTGAGCGTAGTGCTGCTGGTTGTACCATCACGCTATCTGAAGCATCAGTGACTGAGTACTTAAACTCAAACATCACGCTACTTAAATGGATGATCTCAGAAGGCTATGGCGATGCACGTACGATCAGCCGTCGTATCGAGCAGATGCAAGAGTGGTTGGCGAATCCAAGCCTCATGCGTGCTGACGAAGATGCAGAATATGCAATCGATATGACCATCGATATGTCAGAGATCAAAGAGCCGATCCTTTGCTGCCCGAACGATCCAGATGATGCTAAAACATTGGCTGACGTCGCTGGTGATACCATTGATGAAGTATTCATTGGTTCGTGCATGACCAACATCGGTCATTTCCGTGCCGCTGGTAAATTGCTACAAGACGTCCCAGCAGGAAGCCTAAAAACTCGTCTATGGATTGCGCCACCAACGAAAATGGATGCGCGTCAGTTGATGGAAGAAGGTTATTACAACATTTATGCGCAAGCCGGTGCTCGTACTGAGATGCCAGGTTGTTCATTATGTATGGGTAACCAAGCGCGTATCGCACCGAACTCTACTGCGGTATCGACGTCTACGCGTAACTTCCCGAACCGTCTTGGTCAAGGCGCTAACGTATACTTGGCTTCTGCAGAGCTTGCAGCAGTCGCAGCGGTACTAGGTAAATTGCCTACCAATGACGAATATCAGCAGTACGCTGGTATGCTCAATAGCATGGGTGATGAAGTCTATCAATACATGAACTTTGACCGTATGGAAGAGTATACGGAAGAAGCAGATAAAATTAACGTGGCTCAGTTGACCTAGTTTTTATTCTCAACAACGTTTAATGAATTAAGAAAACAGAAAACCCCGTATCGTTATGATGCGGGGTTTTTTTAAATAACTAACTTCAATACGCCCTAGGGCGTGTCATCAATTAGCACCGTTATTTTAGAATAAGCTATACTGATTCTATATATAGCAAACTGAGCTCAACTATTATGACAAGACGACATGCCCTGCGTGATGACCAATGGGAGAGAATTAAAGACATTCTACCTGGTAAACCAAGTGACG
>NZ_RRYX01000079.1:0-14028 GCF_014861375.1 Psychrobacter sp. FME5
TGCTTTGGCTGTCACCCTCCTTTTATCTCCTCAGCATACTTTCTGATACACCACCAATTCGTCTATTATCAAAGTGATGAGATTGCTTTTGAGGGTTTTAAATCTGGGCAATATCGTTTCCGTCCGGAAAACAAAGCCTCTAATTGGGCCACCGGTTACAATTTCCCAGCCGTCAAAGCAGGTCTGATTAATAAAGAAACCATCAGCAGCGAAAATCCAGTACCGATGCAGGGTCTGGTGATGAATATGCGCCGGCCACTTTTTCAAGATATTCGCGTCCGTCAAGCATTGAGCAAGGCTTATGACTTTGAATGGATGAACAGAACTTTATTCCATGGGCAGTATGAGCGCTTGCAAAGTTTTTTTCATGGCTCAGAGCTTGCTGCAACTGGTACGCCATCTGCGGCTGAGATGCAGGTATTAAGCCCATTGCTCGCCAAACTTGAACCGAGTCAGCGGCAAGCAGTACTAGACGAATGGCAATTGCCAACCAGCGATGGTAGCGGATTTAATCGTGAAGGATTGTTAAAGGCGCGGCAGCTGTTACTAGATGCGGGTTTTTATTATGATGATATGAAGTTGTATCAACCAAACGGCAAGCTTGCTCAGATTGAGATTTTGATGACAGGCGAAACCATGGGGCGTGTATTATTGCCTTATATCCGTAATCTAAAGCGTTTGGGCTTTGATGCGAGCTTACGTCAAGTCGATGGGCCGCAATATTACGAGCGCATACGCCGTTTTGACTATGATATGGTCGTCGATGTCTTCGCCCAAAGTCTATCACCTGGTGCTGAGCAAGTGGGTTTTTGGGGCAGTGCCGCTGCTGATGAAGCAGGTAATCATAATACTATCGGTATTAAAAATCCTGCGATTGACAGTGTTATTAAAAAACTGGGCGACGCTAAAAATCGCGATGAGATCGTCTTATATACGCACGTACTTGATCGCCTGCTACGGGCAGGACATTATTTAGTCCCTTTATACGGCAAACCTAGCACCAATGTTGCCTACTGGAATCAATATCGTCATACTGCAAAACTCCCGACCAATGCTATCGGTATCGATTATTGGTGGACAGATAAAGAAGCAGAAGCTCGCGTTAATCTATACTTAAAGCAATAGTTTAAAATAATGGCTTAAAACAGTTATTTAAAAATTATCATTTAAACCAGTAAATAAAATCGTGTTTCATTTGGTTTTTAAAATTTAATAAAAAACATCAGTAATAAAGACAATCACTGCTAAGGATTTTATATGAGTATTCGTATTCACCCCATTAAAGCGTTCAATGACAACTATATTTGGACACTCATTAATGAAAATAATAAGCAGGCGATTGTCATTGATCCGGGTCAAGCCGAGCCAGTTATCGCCTATTTAGAAGAAAACGGCTTAGAGCTGACGTCCATCTGGACCACACATCATCACCATGATCATATCGGAGGCGTCGCCGAGCTACAAGAATCTTATCCAATGACTCATTTGGTTGCGCATACCGAGCACAATGTCGATGAAGATCAAACTATTAAAGACGGCAGTACGGTCAGTGCTTGGGGCTGTGCCGCGCAAGTATGGGATGTGTCCGGTCACACCGCAAGCCACGTGGCATATATTTTGGATATCGATGGACAGAAGCATTGTTTTTGCGGTGATACCTTGTTTAGTGCCGGTTGCGGACGCGTCTTTACCGGCACGATTGAGCAATTGCATGACAGCTTTAAGCGTTTAAATGGCTTGCCAGCCGAGACATTGCTGTATCCAGCACACGAATATACTGCCAGCAACTTACGCTTTGGTTTGTCTATCGAGCCTGACAATGCGGCGATGCAGCAAGCGCTGGCTCAAGCAGAAGAAAAAACCGCTCAAGGTATCCCGACGCTGCCAGTCACTTTAGAGCATGAACGCGCAATCAATGTGTTTTTGCGTACGCAAGAATCGAGTGTGATCGCTGGTGTTAAGTCTAAGGTAAATATCGATGACGATAAGTCTTTGACCGTATTTGCCGAGTTACGTGAGCTTAAAAATAACTTCTAAATACTAAGTTGTCATCTCTCTTTATTTTAGGAAGCCGTCGTTATGGGTCGTTATATCTTGAAAAGGTTACTGCTGATATTACCGACGCTTTTTTTGATATTACTCGCAAACTTTGTGATTGTACAAGCAGCGCCTGGTGGTCCTGTCGAGCAGCAGCTGGCGCTTATCGAACAAGGCGCAAAAGACAATGTGCTTGGTGGTAATATTGGCGCGGGCAGTGCAGGCAACAACAGCACTTATCAAGGGACACGCGGTTTATCAGAGGAGATGGTGGCGGCGATTAATGCTCAATATGGCTTTGATAAATCGGCACCAGAGCGTTTTTGGCTGATGCTAAAAAATTATGCCCAGTTGGATTTTGGTGAGTCGTTTTTTAAAGGTCAGACGGTGACCGACCTGATTATAGAGAAACTACCCGTATCGATCTCGCTAGGGCTTTGGAGTACGCTGCTGATTTATATGATCGCCATTCCACTCGGGGTTTATAAAGCGATGCATCATGGTTCAGGGATTGATAAAGCAACAGCCATGCTGCTTGCTATCGGCCATGCAATACCCGTTTTTGTATTTGCTGTCATATTACTGGTGTTTTTTGCTGGGGGTAGCTACTGGAACATTTTTCCACTGCAAGGATTAACTTCCGAGAATTTTGATCAATTAAGTGCGCTTGGTAAAGTGAAAGATTACTTTTGGCATCTGGCATTGCCGCTCTTAGCAAGTACCGTTGGTGGTTTTGCTGGCTTGACCTATTTGACCAAGTTTAGTTTTTTGGAAGAGCTGGGTAAGCAATATGTGCTTACCGCGCGAGCAAAAGGTTTGGGCGAACGGCAAGTGTTATACGGTCATGTGTTTCGTAATGCCATGCTGATTATTATTGCTGGTATCCCAGCGGCTATCGTTGGGATTTTCTTTGCCGGTAATTTTCTCATTGAAATTATCTTTAAGCTTGATGGTTTGGGGTTGTTAGGTTTCGAAGCTATTCAGCAGCGTGATTATCCGGTGATATTTGGCACGCTGTTTATCTTTACTTTGCTCGGATTATTATTGCAGTTAATTAGTGATTTGAGTTATCACTTAATTGATCCGCGTATTGATTTTGAGGGGCGCTAATGTCAAGTCATCCATTATCCTCAACGCCCTCAACTGCCTCTTCTATTCCACTAGAAAAAAAACGCCGCCTAAATCCTATTTGGCAGGCACGCCTAAACCGTTTTCGTCACAATCGCCTTGGAGTGATATCGCTATTTATTTTTGCCCTGATATTTGTTATTTGTATGGCAGCCAATGTGATTGCCAATGACAAGCCGCTACTGGTGCAGTATCAAGGTGATTATTATTTTCCCGTACTAAAAGCCTATCCCGAAACGACTTTTGGCGGGGTGTTCGAGACCGAAGCCAACTATAAAGACCCTGCGGTACAAATGCTGATTGATGAGCAGGGCTTTTATATTATGCCGCCCATCCCTTTTGCTGATCAGACACCGAACGTTGAGCTAGGAATTCCATATCCAGCCGCGCCCAATAGCCAAAATTGGCTTGGGACAGATGATTTGGGTCGTGATGTGCTGGCGCGGATACTTTACGGCATGCGGGTATCTTTGTTGTTCGGTCTGGCCTTGACGCTAGCAGGCGCGCTTATTGGTATTATCGTTGGTGCGATACAAGGTTATTATGGTGGTTGGGTAGATTTAGCAGGGCAGCGCTTTATGGAAGTATGGGGCGGTATGCCGCAGCTGTTTATGATTATTATTTTGGTCAGCTTGTTTAGCCCTAGTATTACTATGCTATTTGCCATGATGTTGTTATTTGGTTGGATGGGCTTGGTCGGTTTGGTGCGGGCTGAGTTTTTGCGTGCCCGTAACTTTGACTATGTGCGTGCGGCGCGTAATTTGGGTGTGTCGGACAGTCAAATCATGCTCAGACATATTATGCCCAATGCCTTAGCGTCAAGCTTGTCACAGCTGCCGTTTATATTGACTGCTAATATTATTGCTCTGACGGCATTGGATTTCTTGGGTTATGGTTTGCCGCCTGGGTCGCCGTCGCTCGGCGAGCTGATGGTACAAGGAAAAAACAATCTTGATGCACCTTGGCTTGCGCTATCGGGATTTTTTAGTCTAACCTTTATTTTATCATTGCTAATCTTCGTTGGCGAAGCGCTGCGCGATGCGTTTGATCCGAGGCGTTCCTGATATGAAAACCGATAATATGATAAGCGCTAATATGGCAACTGCTACTGATAAAAATAACCTTTTAGGCGAAAGTCATAGCAATGTAAAAAATAAGCTAATGCTAGCAGTAGATAAACTTAGCATCGTCACTGATGCAAGTGTTGTTCTAGTCGATAAACTATCATATGAGCTGAGACAAGGACAAACCTTGGCCATCGTTGGTGAGTCAGGCTCGGGAAAATCTATCGCCAGTCTGGCGCTATTGGGGCTGTTACCCGATAATTTGAGCATTAGCGGTGAGGTAAAGCTAGCAAGCTCAACAGGGTTGACGGCACTACCAATAACCAATGCCAATGTTAGTGCTAATGCACGTAATGCTGCGCTGCGCTCTATCCGCGGACAGCGTATCGGCATGGTGTTTCAAGAGCCGATGACGGCATTAAACCCGCTACATACCGTTGCCAAGCAAATCGCTGAGTCTCTTCGTCTAAGCGGTGTACCTAAGAAACAATGGCGCGAAAAAAGTATCGCTTTGTTAGCTGATGTTAATATCACTGATCCTACTGATAAACTAGGTCGCTATCCACATGAGCTATCAGGCGGTCAACGCCAGCGCGTAATGATAGCAATGGCGTTGGCGCAACAGCCCGATATTTTAATCGCTGATGAACCAACCACGGCGCTAGATGTGACTTTGCAACATGAAATCCTTAAGCTGTTAGATGATCTTAAGCGTCAGCATAATATGGCGATGGTGCTTATAAGCCATGATTTGAATTTAGTTAGGCGCTACAGTGACGACGTCATCGTCATGCGCCAAGGGCAGACGATTGAGCAAGGGCAGACGGCAGCAGTATTTAACCAGCCTAAAGCCGAATATACCCGCTCGCTGATTCAGCAAGACTTTGGGCAAGCGCTAAACTTTTCTAATGACGAGCAAAGTCAGCAATCAACTGTATTGCAAGTAAATAACCTACAAGTAAAGTTTGCAATTGAAAAAAGCTTGTTTGGCGCAACCAAACGTTGGTTTGATGCAGTAAAAGACGTCGACATGACGTTACAAAAAGGGCATGCGCTGGGTATCGTTGGTGAGTCAGGCTCTGGCAAAACGACGATTGCCCTTGCCTTAAGTCAGTTACTTAGCAATCAAGCACGTGTCAGTGGACAGATAATAATCAATGGACAAGAAGTTACAACCTTGTCAAAACGTGAGCTGCGTCAGTTTCGCTCGCAGATTCAAATGGTATTTCAAGATCCCTTTGCTAGTATCAACCCTCGTATGACAGTGATGCAAATCGTAGAAGAAGGATTGCTAGTACAAGGCGTTGATAAGGTAGCACGCCAGCAGGCGGTAATGGACAGTCTTGCTACCGTGCATTTGCCAGCTGATTTTTCCCAGCGTTATCCGCATGAGCTCTCAGGTGGTCAACGTCAACGTGTGGCATTGGCGCGTGCCCTGATTATGCGGCCAAGTCTATTGATATTAGATGAGCCGACTTCGGCGCTTGATAGCACCACCCAGGTGACTGTCGTCAACTTGCTACGAGAAATTCAACAAAAATTGCAAATCAGTTATGTCTTCATCAGTCATGATTTAAAAGTAGTGCGCGCCTTATGTCAGTATATTATGGTGCTCAAAGACGGAATGTGTGTTGAGTCTGGGCGTACTGAAGATGTTTTTAATAACCCGCAGCATCCCTATGCTCAGCAATTATTGCAGGCGAGTATGCTTTAGCTTATACAGACAGCGACAGCCTTAAATAATCAGAACATAGCAGTTCATAGTAATCACAACATCCTAAAAAAGACGGTGATACAATAAGTTAAACAGACGTTCACTTTAGTTAAATGCATAAATTTGTTTAATTTTTAGTTAAAGAGCAGTTTAAATCGCTGCTTTAAATGGTTGCCATTGCTATTATTACCGTCATTAAAAAGGATTTTTACCCATGAAAAAACACAATAGTATCTCTAAGCTAGTAAGCAATAACCCGTTGCAATATGCCGGTTATTTAGCAGTTGCCAAAACTCGCGCCAAAGCACTAAAAGCATTTGCTTACGTTGTACCTATTAGAAGACCGATGTTATTTGTCGGTGAGAGCTCTTGCGATGAGCTATGCGATATGGCCATTAATGAAGGTAGTAGCAATGTGTTTATCGTCACTGACGCCGTGCTCAATAAGCTTGGTATACCCGCTAAAATTACTGATTACTTAGACAAAAAAAATATTAGCTATACCGTCTATGATGGTATTACCCCAGACCCTACTTTTCAGGTTGTCGAAGAGGGATTACGTAAATCTGTAGAGGCTAAGTGCGATTCGATCATAGCTATCGGTGGTGGCTCGGTGATTGATGCCGCCAAGATGATTGCCATGTCTCAAGGCAATAACTGCAAGCCAAAACAACTTATGGGTATTCTTAAAGCCAGAAAGCCTTCTGTACCGTTATATTGTGTGCCTACGACTGCGGGTACTGGCTCAGAAGCAACGCTTGGCGCAGTTGTATCAGACGACAAAACTCATCAAAAATCCCTGTCTATCGACCCCAAAATGGTGCCACTAGCGGCGGCGATTGACCCTGTGATTATGAAAGGCATGCCTGCGCATATTACCGCTGATACCGGTATCGATGTCTTAACCCATGCGTTAGAGGCATGGATGAGTGCCAATGCTAGTGTCGAGACTGATTATTATGCTGCCTCTGCTGCCAAATCTGTCATGCAAAACTTACCGCTGGTTTATAAAGATGGCGGCAATCTTAAAGCCAGAGAAGAGATGGGTATCGCCGCTCATTACGGCGGGATAGCCTTTAACAAAGCTGGTCTCGGTTATGTCCATGCCATCGCTCACCAGTTAGGGGCTTACTACCATATTCCACATGGTCGTGCCAATGCCATCGTGCTGCCATATGTCCTCGATGTAAATCGTAAAGCCACTAAAAAACGCTTAGCTGAATTGGCTAGAAAAACGGGCATGGTACAAGTAGGTCAGGCTAGCAGTAGTGATAGCGATATAACTGATCATCTAATCGCCCAAGTACGCGATTTGATAGCAAGCTTAAATATCGATCCAATGGTTAAAGGGATGCAGAGCAGTGATTTTGATAACATTGCTAAAGCAGCGGCAAAAGAAGTCAGTGACACCTATGCCGTGCCAACGTATCTATCCGCATCTGAAATTAAAGGTATCCTAACGAAGATTAAGCAGGCTAGTGATGAGTATGCGGGTAGTGAGTCTAAGAGTGATAAAGTCGCTTAGCCATAATAAAAAAGTCACTAAAAGAAAAAGCACCTTACTTTCATAGTAAGGTGCTTTTTTATGTTTCTAAACAGCTAAATTAAAATGCTGGACGGCGTTTTGGCACAGCGTCTAAAAACTCATTACGTGCTTGGTTGTCGTGTACATACTCACCTAACATCGCTGTACTGCGCGTGGTCGAATGCTGTTTGTTGACACCGCGCATCATCATGCACATGTGCGCTGCATCCATGACGACCGCTACACCGCGGCAGCCAGTCACATCCATAATCGTTTGCGCCACTTGTTCGCTTAAATTCTCTTGAATTTGTAAGCGACGAGCAAACATATCGACGATACGGGCGAATTTTGATAGCCCTAAGACTTGACCATTTGGTAAATAGCCAATGTGCGCGACACCATGAAACGGCAACATATGATGCTCGCATAATGAATAAAATTCAATGTTTTGCACCAAGACCAATTCACGATTGGTCGATGGGAAGACCGCATCATTGACGACTTCATCCAAGCTTTGATGATAACCCTGAGTCAAGTGAGCAAAGGCTTTTGCTGCACGCATTGGGGTTTCTTCTAAGCCTGGGCGCTGTAGGTCTTCGCCAGTCGAGGTAATAAGCTGGCGATAGGACTCGATGCTTTCTTGATAATCTGATGTTATTGTTGGGGTATTGCTCATAAGTTTGGCAGCCATCCAAAATGTGGGTGTAGCTTAACGCTAAATCCTTAATTACAAACAACGCTTGTAAAGGATTTTTATAAAAATTGTGCAAGCTGGAGGGTTGTGATTATACTTGAAAATAGCTCAACTTCATACCGTTATGGATAAACCCTTTCAGCTAATTAAAGTAATACTGTCTGAATATTTGTATATATAAAATACCATTTAGAGTGATACAAGAAAGTATCATTAATGAACGACAGGGCTCTGTTTAGGTAGCTATAGTTTACGACTGTTTACTTAAACTGATTCGTGTATAATATAGCAACTTTTATATTTTTATTTGCCATTTTTATACCGGCTCATTTTACCGAGTTTTAACCGTTCAACAAGGAAATATTATGCTACTACAAGGACAACGCTTTGTCGTCACCGGCATCGCCAGCAAACTTTCTATTGCCTGGGCAATCGCTGAAGCCTTACATCGTGAAGGCGCATCGCTGATTCTTACCTATCCCAATGATAAAATCAAAAAACGTGTGGATATGGCCGCGGAAAAGTTCGAAGCAGATTTAGTTCTTGAGTGTGACGTGGCGTCTGATGAGTCGATTGCTGCATGTTTTGAGCAAGTCACTGCCCATTGGGGTGATGGTATCGATGGGGTGGTACACGCAATTGGCTTTGCACCGATGGATCAGCTGGATGGGGATTTCGTCAACGCAACGACCCGTGAAGGTAGCCAAATTGCTCATGACATCTCAAGCTATAGCTTTGTGGCATTAGCAAAAGCCTCACGTGAGTTGTTGGCAATGCGCCACGGCTCGATGCTGACCTTGACTTATGAAGGTAGTATTTCAGTCTTGCCAAATTACAACGTCATGGGTATGGCAAAAGCCAGTCTTGAAGCGAGCGTGCGCTATCTTGCTACTTCTATGGGCGGTGAAGGGATTCGTGTCAATGCGATTTCTGCTGGTCCTATCCGTACGCTTGCTGCCAGTGGTATCAAGTCATTCCGTAAAATGCTTGATGTCAGTGAAAAAATTGCCCCGCTACAGCGTAATATTACCCAAACTGAAGTAGGCAATGCTGCCCTTTTCTTACTATCACCTTGGGCGTCTGGTATCACTGGCGAGATTATGTTCGTTGATGCAGGTTTTAATACCGTTGCTATTAGCGAGCAATTAATGATGCTTGATGAACAGAAATAATTAAAGGTATTTCTCAATAATGTATATTGAGAAATAAGGAAGACAGCCAATCGGTTGTCTTTTTTAGTTATACTATGGGCTTTTTTGGTGATGAGCCTTTAGGCGACAAATATGATAACCAGACTACCAAGATGGATATTGTGGGGCGGCGCCGTGCTGGCGTTTAGTGCAGGCTGCGTCAATACAGCCGCATTGATGGGTTTTACCAACTTATCTGTCTCTCATGTGACGGGCAATGTGAGCTTGTTTGCCGCGGCGGTTGCTTATCTAGATGCTCGTAGTATCTTGTTTATTGGTGCGATATTGCTGTCTTTTTTGGCAGGGGCAATATTGAGCGGTTTTGTCATTGGTCAGACGTCATTGACACTAGGCAGGCGTTACGGTAATGCTCTTTATATTGAAGCAGGTTTATTATTGCTCAGCTATTGGTTATATCAGCAGCACGATTATCTAGGGCAGTTGGCTGCCGCGATGGCTTGTGGGTTGCAGAATGCGATGGTCGCGACTTATAGCGGTGCAGTGATTCGTACCACACACTTGACCGGACTGACCTCGGATATGGGCGCGGCCATCGGTAATTGGCTGGCAGGTCGTTCGATTAGCAAGCCGACATTAGGCTTTCAAGCGATTATTTGGTACTGCTTTTGCGGTGGTAGTACGGTCGGTGCGTTTTTATATGCCAAAGTGGGCTATGGCGCGTTGTTTTTACCCATTACTATTGTTCTCACTGCCGCCTTTGTTTATAACTATGTGTCAGACAATCTGCCAGAAAAAAGACAACCGAGAAAACGTAAAGAGCGCTCATCTAATTGATGAGCGCTCTTAAGTTTGTTGGCTAAGTAGATTACTTATCATCTTCCTTATGGTCCTCGTGTTCGTGCATGCCTTGCATCATATCCAGTGCAGAGTCATCAGTACGCTGCTGGTCCTGTTTGGACAGTCCATCTTGATTGATATCTTTTCGTGCCATTTTAGTAGTCGAGTCGGTTTTGTTTGAATCTGTCATAAAGTGCTCCTGTTTGTTTTTATTAACCTTCCAATAAAAGCGCCAATAAAATATGCTTGCTGTACATTTTATCCTACGCATTTTATTACGCGTCTTATACTGGTGTTTAGTTTTTTACTGATTTAGTATGGAATAGCACCATGACGTTGTACAGATACGATGTGCGCTTGTTTAGTGACGTTGTGTAACTATGCATCACAATGGTTGCTACTACCTAACGATGGATAATTATAAGAGTATACTCAGAATAGTAAGTTGTTAAATTTAAAGCACTACTAAAAGCATGGCTCAGTATGGGTTTGCAAAAGACTTTGCCAAATGATTTTTCTGCTATATATCTATTATGATAGCGGCGTATCTTTTTGGGTTGATGGCTAAATGATCACTAAAACACGTCGGTATATATAAGTTTCTTCCCCTGTCTTTAAGGAAATAAGGACATTTTATGTCAGAGCAAAAGCTAGATAGCCATCTACCTGATGATGGCAATGAGTATTTATTTACCGATACCTTTCCGAAGGGCACAGGTAAAGGGTTGATCGTTGTTGCCGTTGCAGCGATTATTAGTATGATCATCTACAACGTATTACCGTTCGATATCAATGCCAATAAAGGCTTGGCGATGTTGTTCTTTATCGGCGTGTTGTGGCTAACGGAAGCAGTACATGTGACCATCACCGCGCTCTTAGTGGTCGTGGTTGGTGCATTGATTGGCATTCCAGAGTTTGATGCCAAAATAGGCTTGCAGAGCTTTGCCAGTCCGACGATTTATTTATTCTTTGGTGGTTTTGCTCTGGCAGCGGCGTTGCACGTGCAGCAATTAGACAAGAAAATTGCCCTAAAAATACTATCGATGTCAGGCGGCAAGCTAGGCACGGCGGTATTTTTGATATTTGGGGTGACAGCGTTTTTGTCAATGTGGATATCGAACACTGCCACAGCGGCTATGATGTTGCCGTTAGCACTCGGTATCTTGACCCAAGTTGACCGTGAAAAAGATCGCGGCACTTTTGTGTTTGTACTACTGGGTATTGCTTACTCAGCAAGTCTTGGTGGCTTAGGAACTATCGTTGGTTCACCGCCCAACGCCATCGCTGCAAAAGCGCTTAATATCGCTTTTGTTGATTGGATGAAGTTTGGTGTACCGATGATGTTGGTGTTACTACCATTATTGCTCGGTGCGATGTATCTGTTCCTAAAGCCCAACCTAAATCGTAAAATTGTCATGGTTGAAGACGAGCCTATCGCTTGGAATAAACCGCGTGTGGTGACGATTATCGTCTTTATTATCACCGCATTAAGCTGGATATTTTCTAAAAAAATTGGTGCCGCGCTTGATATTACTGATACTGATGCGATTATTGCCTTATCAGCCGCAGCGGCAGTAGTCAGTCTGGGTTTGGTGTCATGGGAACAGGTCTCTGATAACACCGATTGGGGCGTACTCATGTTATTCGGTGGCGGTATTGCGCTATCGACGGTTTTAAAGGTATCAGGAGCTTCCTTGGTACTTGGTGAGACGGTGGCCAATGCATTATCATCTGCACCACTCATCATTGTGATGATTGCCATATCGGCATTTATTATATTTTTGACGGAGTTTGCTTCTAATACGGCTTCTGCTGCACTATTGGTGCCAGTGTTCGCCGCGATTGCTGAACAAATGGGATTGCCACATGAGGTGTTGGTATTGGTCATCGGTATCGGTGCGTCGTGTGCCTTTATGCTACCCGTTGCCACACCGCCAAACGCCATTGTGTTTGGTACTGGGCTCATTAAGCAGTCAGAGATGATCCGTACAGGTGTCATTTTGAATATTATTGCCACAGTTGTAGTAGGGCTGTGGGCGTATTTCTTCTTAATATAGCTTAGCAACCCCAATAGTTGTGATTAACAATAACCCGATATTTAAGTGATCCTTGAATATCGGGTTTTTCATTTACTAATAACTATAATGCCTGTATAAAAGACGTATCGTTTGTTATCTTGCAGCTATGAGCACTCGAATCGGCTTTAGCAATATAGGCAATTCTAAATAAAATAGATACGTTGGCAAGTTGGTAACCACGTGCTACTGTTATAAATTTTTCTTATTTGCGGTTCGCAAGCGTGACAGAGGCTACGAAAAATCTACTCCAGTAGCACTCGCATTGGTTTTAAAGTGAATCAGCCATAGTAAGTAACGTCATCTCATTAAACGGATTTAATAAATTGGCACAATGGCTCGTAAAAGCAATCATTTATTTACTCATCGCTATGATGGCGCTACTGGTTGCTCTCGTAGCCTTTTATTGGGCGCCTGATCGTAGCGTGGCTGAACTCAAGCAATGGCAATTGCCTAACAGCGAGTTTATAGACGTGCAAGGGATGCAGGCTCATGTTGTACGGTCAGATAAATGTGATGTGTATCGTAGCCAAACCACAATCGATAAAGCAGTTAACACTGGAGCATCGCTACCGGAAGCGTTGGTTTTATTACATGGGACATCAGCAAGTTTGCATACGTGGCAAGGCTGGACGAAAGCATTAAGTGCTAACTATTGTGTCGTTAGTATGGATTTGCCTGGTTTTGGTTTAACAGGCCCATATACCGATGCGACGACAAAGTATAGTAGCGCTAATTACGCTAAATTTGTCATGCAAGTGCTCGATCATCTCAACCTAAATCAAGTGACAAAAGTGACATTGGCAGGTAATTCTTTAGGGGGTAAAGTCGCTTGGCGTACAGCGGCTCTATATCCTGAGCGCATTGATAAACTGATCCTAGTTGATGCCGTTGGCTATCCAGCGACGCCCAAGCAGGTGCCAATGGGCTTTAAACTAGCGAAATATCCAGCGTTGACGCCTATTTTAACCCGGATACTGCCGCGAGATGTGGTCAAAAAAAGTGTGCTAAGTGTGTATGCTGATGATAGCAAAGTCGATGAAGCGTTGGTTGATCGATATTATGATTTGACGCTGCGCCAAGGCAACCGCCAAGCATTGAATCGTCGTCTACAAGAGACAGATAGTACCAGTAACCAAGCGCAAATAAAAAAGTTGAATTTGCCAACCTTAATCATTTGGGGCGTACAAGATGATTTGATTCCCGTCGAAAATGCGACGCTTTTTCATAAAGATATTGCCAATAGTCAGCTTAAGATATTTGATAATTTAGGGCATGTGCCACATGAAGAGGATCCTATCGCCACTGTTAACGTGGTCAAAGACTTTTTAGCACAAACCGAGTAGGGTTGTCGACTATTGATAGTAATTTTTTATGGCAGCTATGTCGGTTATCTAAGTATTAACAATCTAAGGAAGGGGTTATAGTATGGCTTTAAATATGTATTACAAAAACGGCATGATTCGTAAAATACACTGCCAAATCACTGATGATTTAGTGCCCACCCTTTATCAGGTTCATGATAGTGCTAAGTTTCCACAATTAACGTGGCTAATCGATAATCTGTATGAAAATCCGCAGATTCAACCTGCTATCGCTCGCGCATTAGCTGATGAGATGGTAGCGTTTGAGACCTTAATACTTTCGCTGCATCTGCCTTTTCCTAGGATACCTCTAAAAAATATGCAGACTTTCTTTACTGGAGCTGCTACTAGGGGCTGTATAGAATTCAAATCAGCGGCAGCCAGATAAAGACACAAGCGAGAATTACGGCAGCCTCATAGCTGGCTTTAAGCTTATCAT
>NZ_RRYX01000007.1:0-59095 GCF_014861375.1 Psychrobacter sp. FME5
ATGATAAGCTTAAAGCCAGCTATGAGGCTGCCGTAATTCTCGCTTGTGTCTTTATCTGGCTGCCGCTGATTTGAATTCTATACAGCCCCTAATGGCTGAGAGGAGTTAGCAACACAACGTGCTGAAGTTTCACGATTTTGATTAAGTCCAGCATCATTTAATATAAGAGGCGGATTGGGTACTTTGTACCAGCGTTTTACGCTCACAGCGCCCATCACTCTAATATTTCGTGCACTACCTTCATTGGCATCGACGCTGCGCAATACTTTTTCTTTGCCAGTTGATGGACCTTGTGGGTTATGCCCAGGGCTATTTCCATAATACTTGGCATCATACCAATCAATCATCCATTCATAGTTTTGGTTGGTCATATCATACAGTCCTAATGGATTGGGTGGATACAAACCTATTATAGGAACTGTTACCGAGGTATTATATTTACTATTCATGTCTCTTTTTTGTTCTGAAGTCCAAACATTTCGACCATCATCTATCTCTCCAGTATCGGTCGGGAATAACACATACTGACCACGATTACGCGCGACATACTCCCATTGTGCCTCGGTTGGTAGGCTCATCGGCACATCTAACTGTTGGCCCAGCCATTGACAATAATGTTGCGCGCTTTGCCAGTCAATTCCAGCAGCTGCATTAGGCTGATGTAGTTCTATCACAGATTCCTGCATTCCTTCTTTAGGCTGCCCTGTCGCCATACTATAGATATCAAAGTCACCATAGGTCGCCTTATAAGCATTCATACTAAAACTATCCAGCGTGACCTTATGTAAAGCCTTATTATCACCACCGCTAGAGATCGGCAGCCCTTCCGTCCAGTCAAGTTTAGGACCAAAGTCACCCATCTCATAGCTGCCACCTTCGATAAAGCGCATGTTGGCTTTTTGCTGCGCTAAGAAGTCAGCTAGTTGCTGCTGTTCAGCATTGGTTAAATTGCTACGGGTTTGCGGCACACCGTTACTATCTGCCGAAGTCACAGGCTCTTTAGCGCAAGCAGTCATGGCAAATAGCGGTAAGATGAACAAAGATACGAATAAAGGCTTTAGCGTCATAACAAGCTACAGTGATTTTTTGTTGAGAATTCAGAAGGATTATACTAATAATTTGTGTGGATTGTCTAAGTAGAGATATTAAATAACTCTACGAACATCATAGACAGACTTGACGAGCTTGCTTGAAGTGAATGATTTGGATTTTATCTTACCAACGACACTTAAGTTGCTGGCTTTGACAAGTTTGTTGGTGAACTGATGGGTGAAATCTTTTCGGGTATTTTTGATTTTGGTACGTTGAGCAATGGCTGGTTTTTCAGCATAGTGATGAGTGATTTTAGTTTGCAACTTATCGCCATCACTGCTGACGCCTGACTCCACACCCTAGAAGTGATATGATTTTACGGCGCTTTTTGATAAAAAAAGAGCTTAATAAATCAGCTCTTATTTATATTGTCTTATATCTATAGTCAGTGAGAAGTAATATCGCTACATCACGTACTGCGGGTATAGTTTTCTTGCTTGCTGTGCCTACGCAGACAGAGGCTGCAAAAAAACTATACCCGCAGTATCGTAGCGTTTTTAAAGTATTTTAACTCACCACCGTCATACTTTACCGTAGACCTTGCTCAATATACTTATCTTTGTGCTTATATCCCTATTTCGGATTGCATGACCGCACTTATTTTAATCGGTACCGCAAAGCCCCATGGCGCACCACCACTGCAATAAAAAAAACCATCGCTAAATGACACAATATAAGCGGTAAAATCATTACCACAATGATCCATCATAGCGAGCTCGTCACTCTCATCACAAACTGCACACCATATCTGCTTATCACCACGTAATATCATCGCTCGTGTTAAATCGCTTCCCTTCAAATCGTTATTCATCATTAGCCCCTCAATCATCCTAAACCCTTTGACAACAGCACATTGTTAAAGAATTAATTTCACCAACACTCAATCTCAGTATCGGCATGAGCTATAAGCAACTACTGCGGTATGTATGAAAAACAGCCCAAGGCGTTGCTTACTTTTTTTACAAAAATCCATTCCTTTGGACACTATAGTGTAAAATACCCTACTCGAAACTAACATATCTATTTTTGAAATACATGACAAACGGTGAAATTGTCAGGACAAATGGTAGGTTATAGCCGATCCACTATAAAACAAACACAGTGCTACTGGGATAAATTTTGCGCAGCCTCTGTCTGCACAGGCACAGCAAGCAAGTAAAACTTATCCCAGTAGCTCGCTATAATGTTTGTACTTATTTTATTTAGGACTGACTATACGTTGACTAATATTTGAGGGTAATGGACATTTATCATGCTGGTACAGTTTTAAAGGGACTCGACTATATTACTATACTGTCTTTTCCTACCTGACTATTTATCTACCTGACTATCTACCTACTTACTCAAAATTCGTTAAAATTCAGCTAACAACACTAAAAAAGCGGCTAAATCAGGTAAAATAGTGATTATGACAGCTTTTATAAACCTTAATCCTCGTAAAATTATTCATATAGATATGGATGCTTTTTATGCCAGTGTAGAGCAACGCGACTTTCCTGAGTTGCGCGGTAAACCATTGGTCGTTGGCGGTGATCCAAGTGGTCGAGGTGTGGTCGCGGCAGCCAGCTATGAAGTACGTAAATTTGGCGTACGCTCGGCTATGTCTTGCTATGAAGCGCGAAAACGTTGTCCCGAGGTGATATTTGTCAGGCCGCGTTTTGAGGTCTATCGGGCAGTAAGTAGCGACATCCGTCAAATCATGCACAGTTTAACACCGCACGTTGAGCCGCTATCGTTGGATGAGGCGTATCTTGATGTCACAGGGCTACAAGTCCATAAGGGATCAGCGACATTAATGGCCAATTGGCTAAGAGCGCAAATCCTACAGCACACAGGTCTGAACGCATCTGCTGGCGTATCATTTAACAAGATGCTGGCCAAAATTGCCTCTGATATCAATAAACCCAATGGTACAGCCATTATCACCCCAGCAGATGCCGATGCCTTTATTAGCACCTTGCCTATCGAGCGCTTCCACGGTATTGGCAAAGCGACTGCCAAGCGCTTGCATGCGATGGGTATCAGTGATGGCGCTGACCTTCGACGCACGCCAGCCGCTGTATTGGTACAGGAATTTGGCAAGCGCGGACAGTTTTATCACGATATTGCTCATGGGCGTGACGAGCGTGCGGTGAAATCTGAGCGGACGCACAAGTCTGTTGGCTCGGAGACCACTTTTAGAGACAATCTAAGTGATGATGACCAATTACGCGTACAGATTTATGAGCAAAACGCCGATGCCTTTACTCAATTGCAAAAAAAACAGCTACTCGCCTATACCATTACCCTTAAAATCAAATACGCAGATTTTACTCAAATTACCCGCTCACACACACTATCGACGGCATTTGATAGCGCCAAGTCTGCACATTATTGGCTCGATAAGTTATTTTTAGACATTCCTCGTGGGCTACCTATTCGCCTAGTGGGCGTGACTTTTTCTTCATTAACCCCTGCTGCGCAATTACTACCGCAGTTGAATTTATTTGAATAATCTAGGCCGTGTCTTAGGGCGTGTCCTCATTTTGAAAATGGTGATAAAAATGAGATAAATTGCAGTCAAACAAGGAAAATAGCACAGATAATATCAAGATATTAGCCAGCTATTTGACACAGTTTGGCAAGATTTAGCCATTTTTAGCCCATTTAGTTGATTTCGTTCAGATTGAGGACATGCCCTAGACTTATTATAAAATAAGCAGCCGACTCTAAATATTTTATTGACGGTAATATCAACACTTAACGCTTAGGCTATTTAGTATTTCCAAATGGTTTTCAAACGACTTTCAAGTGGCTTTTATGCGCATGAGTCCTTATTAAATCATCCTTTCACAGGCTTGTTTCTGCTACAATTACGCCAAAATTTATATTCATATAAAGACTGATTATGACCAATTCCCACACTATGCACTCTGATACCAACACCTTGATTGATACCGATGAAAACAACGGCGGCTTAAACTATTTGAGCGTTGAGGATTATGATTATGTGCTACCAGACAGCCTGATTGCACGCTATCCCTTAACGCAGCGTTCTGCCTCAAAATTACTATACTTGCCTGCTGATAATCAAAACAATAAGTCTCACATAGAGGATCGTTTGTTTGCTGAGTTGCCTGACTTATTAAATGCTGGGGACCTGATTGTATTTAATGATACAAAAGTCATGAAAGCGCGGCTATTTGGTCAAAAAGATACAGGCGGTAAGATTGAAGCATTGATTGAGCGTTTGGTTGCTATCTCAGATTTAGACATCACGACTTTACATTTAAAGTCTACAGATGATGAGTCTATTAAAACAGAGCACGTTGCGCTTTGTCATGTTAAAGCGAGTAAAGCGCTTAAGCTTGGGCAACGTCTGCAACTTGCTGATGGTCATATGCATGCAATGATGATTGGTCGTCAGGACAATTTATTTATTTTAGCCTTTGATGCGCCTATTTTGCCGCATTTAGAGCTTTATGGTGAGCTACCTATTCCGCCTTACTTTGAGCGCCATGCTGATGACACAGATAACACTCGATATCAAACGGTTTTTCACGACCCAACCAAGCTTGCCAGTGTGGCCGCCCCTACCGCAAGCCTACATTTTGATGAAACGGTACTGAGCAAACTTGCTGCAAAAGGGATTAATACTGCTTTTGTCACCTTGCATGTCGGTGCAGGCACATTTGCGCCAGTGAAAACAGACAACTTGCTCAATCACACCATGCATAGCGAATACGCCCATCTACCACAAGCCACTGCCGACCTTATTAATCAAACTCATGCCAATGGCAAGCAGGTTATCGCGATTGGTACGACAGTGACACGCGTGCTCGAAACGGCTTATCAAAAAACAGCGGTTGACGGGCAAGCGCTCTCTAGCTGGTCCGGTGACACCGATATATTTATTTATCCGGGGTTTGAGTTCGGGGTGATAGATCGACTGTTGACCAATTTTCATCTGCCCAAATCCACACTCTTAATGCTAGTATCGGCATTTTCGGGTAAAAGCGCTATTGAGCATGCTTACCAACATGCTATTAATAAGCAGTACCGCTTCTTTAGCTACGGCGATGCCATGTTGCTTGATAAAGCAGCCGTTGCTTAAGTAATCAATGATAGTCGAGGAAAAACTTATGGAACACAATTCAAACATTTTGTGTATTGGTAACAACAGTTGTGAAATAAACTGGTAAACTAAACGCTATTTTGTTATAACAACAAAGATAACCTACATCCTAAAGGGCTGCACATGTCTTGTCATTTATCTCATCGCTTGACTACTGTACATCGCGCGGTATCGATGGCATTACTTTGTTCTATAAGTTACGCAGCCTTAGTGTCGAGTGCGCAAGCTGCAACGATTGGTAAGACGGTTGTCACCTCTTCTCAACATGAGCCTCTCGCAGCAAGTATCATGGTTACCAACATCCACGCGGCTGACTTTTCAGCAAGCTTAGCAAACTCACATATTTATCAACAAATGGGTTTGACACCAACTGACTCGATGACCGTCCGCTTTAAGCCAACTTCCTCGACCAGTGGTCAAGTATTTATTACCACCTCGCAGCCTGTATCTAAACCATTTGCAGATGTGGTGCTAGCCATCAATGATAAAGGCCAACGTAATGTTGTGCCCAAGACACTGCTGATGCCACTCAGTGATGGCGTGCCTATAGATGGCGTCCCTATAAAAACCGCTAAAAATATCGTAACGGGTGCAAAAAAACCTAACTTACCAAGCGTGTCGGCAAACAATGATCAGCCATTGACTGTCAGAAAAGGCACACCGCCGCCCTTAATATCATCACTTAAAACATCAGCGCCTCAATCATCAACAGAGTTATTGGCTTCAAAATTGCCAGCACCCAATATTCAGGCACCGACAGTGACCTCTACCTTGCAAGGTAACAACCTTACTTATGCCCCTAGTCGTCTGGATAATGGTCGTTTGAATAATGATCGTTTAAACAACGGCTTTGAGGTGAAAAACACAGCCAACAACTCGGATGCTAATGGTAGCAAGCGTAGCTCGGCAAGCCGCCTAGACAATGGCCGCTTAAGTAAAAACACAAGCAATGCTGTTATGACAGCTGATGCTAGTAATCTCGACATCAGCTCTGCTAAAAACGTATCTAATGATGTTGCAAATGATGTAAAAAACAATAAAAACGTCGCTGATAATAAAGCTGCAAGTAGCAAGGCACTGATAGCTGCTGAGAATCCTGATAAATCATTCGACACTTTAAACATAGAAATCATCCGCCAGATACAGCCAAGTGATAAAACAGATGCTAGTGCTAGCATAACGGCAGCGTCACCTCTTACGCCAACACCAAACAACGACGTCTTAGACACATCGAACGCTAACTCTGAGGTTAGTAATACAGCTACATCCGCTACTTCAAGCGGTAATATACCCGCTAATACATCGCCTAAGCTCAACAATAATAATAGTACTACTGCTGTCACAGCAACTAGTAACAGTGCAGCCCAGTATCAAGTACAACGCAACGATAGCCTATGGGTTATCGCACAGCAGATCGCGAAGGAAAATAATTTAGACATTCAGACAGTAATGAAGCAAATTCAAACGCAAAACCCCGGTGCTTTTATTAATAAAGATGCTGGTCAATTAAAAGCCGATGCCAAGCTCAGCTTACCCAGTTACGATGTCGTCCCATCACAGCAGAATTTAGAAGCTGCTATTAGCGCGCAAAAACAATATAGCCGCCGAGCGAATACACCGGTAATAAAGAAAACCACTAAAACACCCCCTAAGACAGCTCAAGCGACCAAGCGCCCTAAAAAGCCAAAAATTACTAAAACGCAAACACTGCCTAAAGCACAGTTCTCATTGCTCGCTCCTGGTCGTAATGGTAGCGCGGATGGCACTCAAGAGAAGTCAGCTTCGGCGACGGGTAACGGCCTCAGTACAGATATATTAGCAACCCTCAAGGCATCAAGAAAAAACACAGCATCACAAGCTCAGCAATTGTCAAAAATCAGTAGTGCACTTGATAGCTATACCAAAAAAATTCAATTACAAAACCAAAAACTGGCTGAGCTACAAGCTCGTCTCGAAAAACTACGCAATCAATAACTGCCTGACTGATCAACGCAATATGCCGCGATCATAGGCGTGGGAGTAACTATGGACAATATGCTATATATCATCGCAGGATTGGTGCTTATATTATTAATAGCTGGATTGGTATTGCGCAAAAAGAAAGCGCAACAACCTCCGACCCAGCCGTATGTAAAATCAGGAAGAGATGCCTCTACTCCAACACCGATGCCAAAAGCAGATATTGACACTACCATCCCGAGCAACAAAGAGGGTGACAATAAATTCGATCATATTGCGATTGCCCAACGCTTTATGGATCAGCAGCGCTATGACAAAGCGATTGAAACGCTTAACCGTGGGCTAATCGAAAGACCTAAAGATAACCAGCTGTCTCTTAAACTACTCAGCATATATGCGACCATTAATCAGCCAGAAAACTTCAATAAAGTTTATGATGCGATTAAAATACAGAATGACACAGAAAGCATTGTGTTGGCCGATGAGTTAAAGACGTTGTTTTTTGAAGAACAGAATTCAGAACTCACACAAAACCTACCAGTGGAAGAAGAAAAGAACTTTGAGAGTATCGATTTTGACCTCCCTACCCATCAAGTCGATCAGCAAAACACACTAGCTGAAGAACCAGTCGTTGACTCTTACAGTGATACATCGATAAATGAAACTATCGAGGATAGCTTCGATCTTACACTGAGTGATTTAGAGAACGATCTTAACGAACCTAACACAACCGATGCTGCGCCTGCCACAACATTAGATATGGCAGACGATGAAAGCCTCAATACGGTTAATATCGATACATCTGGTAATGACGCGGCAATCGTCGAAGACAGTAACTTAAATAATCTTAGTAACTCTGATGACCTTAGTGACTTCGACTTTAGCCTTGATTTACCTGAAGAAAATGACACCCTAACGACAACTTCGATAGCTTCAGACAGCGCTGATAGTACTAACGAAGAAATGGCACTAGAAGATGAAGAATTTGTTTTAGATTTTGACGATTTAGTCAGCGATACCGATAAAGATACTGATGCAACAATTGCTGCAGAATTAACTAGCGATGCAAGCCAAAGCCTTGAAGATGATTTTACATTGTCTTTAGAAAGTCTCGATGAGTCAAATAGTCTAGAAAGTGCGTTAGAAAGCGACAAACCTACCTTTGAATCCAATAGTGATATTGATGGTCTTGTGCTAGAAGATAATGGCTTTGAAAGCATCAACCTCGAAGAATCGTTTAAGGATAATGAGCTAGAAATCAGCCAGCCTGAAGAAACCAGTGTTGCACCGACTGCACCCATGCTATTCGACGACAATACCTCACTAGATGATGCGTATGATTTAGACGCGCCAACAGCAGCTACCCCAGTCGACGTTGAGACTGAGATTGCGACTGAAGAAAGCTTTTCTACTGAAGGGCCTGTTGAAACAGCAGAAGACTTCTCATCGCGCTTTGCAGCAGACTTTGATTTTGTAAAAGCATTAGACAGCAATCAAGTGACACTGGATTTGGCTGGCCAATACTTACAGTTGGGTGAGTATGACAGCGCCAAACGTCTGCTCAATGAAGTAATCAATCAAGGCAATAGCGAACAACAAAGCCAAGCACAAGCATTACTGGAGCGTACAGCATAGCAATAATGCATAAACGGCTGTTATTCGAACACTAAAAACCATATCGGCAAGTATTCTATCGCTGAAGAATACTTGCCGATTTTTTTGCATTTAGCCTTTATACTCTTTATTATCACAATAAGACATGCTGTAGCTGCTACTAGAGTACCTCCTTCATCTTCCTTTACTGCATCAATATAAGCCAACCTCTGCTATGACAAAGACACTCTCCGACCCTATTCAACTGATTTATGCTGGTGGTACATTTGGTAGCTACGGCCGACCTTTAACGCCTTTATCGGCAGAGATATTTTTGCCAACGTTGCAAACACTACTGACCGAACAAGACAACGCCGTCAATTTACCAAAAATCTCTTGGTTAGATAATGCCCTGATTAAAGACAGTAGCCAACTTACTCCCAATGATTTTGTGCATTTTTATCAGCTTTTACTGACCGCTTATGCACAAGGTGATAGGCGCTTTGTGTTAATCACTGGCACCGATACCTTGAGCTATTTGGGGGCATTTTTAGCAGAGGCATTTGCTGGCAGCGATATTTGTGTGGTGGTTACTGGCAGTATGCGTCCGTTATTGGACAGTGAGGTGTTGCACGACTACCGTATCGATGCTCATAGCGACGCGTGGGACAACCTTAACGATGCATTAAAAGTGGCCGCAGCAGGCGAATCAGGGGTTAAAATTAATTTTGGTGGTGAGTCGTGGCCTGCGCAAACGGTACAAAAAATTCACAGCCATGACTTGATGGCATTTACAGGGCACTCACGGGCAGCCTATCCCGCCAATAGCTATATCAAAAGCCTCCCAGACACCCGCCGAGTGCATTGGATCGACGATCAGCAAGCGGTGCTTAAGGATATCAAAACTCGCGCTGAGCAAGCTCGTATCCATGCCCTGTACTGCTTACCTAACAATACGGAAGTAATGAGCAATCAGCTACAGGCTTTATTATCACAACCGCCCTCTGGCATCATCTTGCTAGGGTTTGGCGCTGGTAATGTGCCTTACTCTGTAGCACTAGCAGAAACGTTAGATCTTGCTTATGAAAAAGGACATATGGTGATATGTGCCAGTCAATCACCATACGGTGGTGTCAGTGACACTTATGCAGCGGGTAGCTGGCAATACGATCATCAGGTAATTGCTGGTGGACGCTTAACCATTCCTGCCATTTATGCCCGACTATTATGGCTGTTACTGCGTTATGACAGTCCAGCGAAACGCCGTCAGCGCTGGTCAAATAATGTTAGTCAGACTGGGACAGCCATTAAAAAACGCTAAAGACGATACCGTTAATTTACTTCAAAAACGATACAGCACTATTGGCTATAATTTTATTTTGAACTGATTATATTACTCTCCACCAATGATAAGCACCAAAACTACCATGTCCGACACCAATATTAGCGAATCTGAAGGCTCGCCAACCTATACCTTAGCGATTGCTATTGAATTTTTAGGCACACATTACCATGGCTGGCAACGGCAGCGAGAAGTGCTAGGAGTACAAGAAGCGCTCGAGACAGCTATCAGCAAAGTCGCCAACGAACCAGTAGAGGTCGTTGCGGCGGGACGTACTGATGCCAGTGTGCATGCTAGCAATATGATCGCCCATTTCACCACTCATGCCTACCGCCCTACTCACAACTGGCTACGCGGTGTGAATAGCCTGTTGCCTGACGACATTGCTCTACGCTGGATCCAACCGATGCCAGCAGACTTTCATGCGCGCTTTGGTGCTATTGCCCGCCGTTATCGCTATATCACTCTCAATCAGCCACAGCGCCCTGCTATCCTCAATCACCAAGTGACCCATATTTATGAGCCTCTTGATTTGGCAGCGATGCAACTGGCTGCGGCTGATATCGTTGGTACTCATGATTTTAGTAGCTACCGCGCCGCCGCGTGTCAATCCAATCAGCCAGTACGTACCATCAGCCACGCCAATCTCTTTGCCCATGGGCAATTTATCGTTTTTGATATTCAGGCCGATGGATTTTTGCATCATATGGTTCGTAACTTAATGGGGACGCTATATGCTATCGGCAGACACGAGTTAGCGCCAACAGATTTTCTGACTATTTTGCATAAAAAAGACCGTACCATTGCACCGCCGACCGCCTCTGGCGATGGTTTATACTTTATCAATGCTTATTATCCTGAACGCTTCCAGCGATTATTTCCAGATGCGCCTTTGACCCCTATCTGGTTAAACTTGCCTAACTAAAGTAATATAATCTGGCATACATATCACTTACAGACTGTCAAGCAAAAATCAGGTTCCGTATTGCTTTAATCCGCTAACTTACGTATAATATGGGCTTATTTTCAATCGATTGATACAAATTATGGCAAAAGACGATATTATTGAATTTGAAGGCGAAGTCATTGATACCCTTCCAAATACATTGTTTAAAGTTCGTTTAGAAAACGGACACGAAATTATTGCACACATCTCTGGCAAGATGCGTAAGCACTACATCCGCATTCTGACTGGTGATAAGGTTAAGGTTGAAATGACCCCCTATGATCTCACCAAAGGTCGCATTACTTATCGTGGTAAAAACTAATTTTTATTAACTGAAATGGTTATAAAAGCGTTTATATAAATACAGCCCGTTGTCGAACAGCTTCTTTATCGCTGATAGCTTATATACACACGAACGCTTGAGTGGTTTAACTGATAATAATAATGAAAATGCCAACCTGCTCATTATTGCCTATCAATATTTTAGTTTGTTAATACCTGTTTTTACCATAAAAAATACCGCTACATATGAGCGGTATTTTTGTGTCTGGATTTTATGGCTTTTTAAGACAACAATCTAAAAATAAAAATCAGAAATTTATTGGAATTCCACAGTCGCACCATCTTTGATAACACCTAAGAGCGATAACGCATCCCAGTTGGTTAAACGTATGCAACCTGCTGACGCTTGGCGGCTAATGCGATCAGGGTCTGGTGAACCATGAATACCATACGAAGGTTTACTCAGACCAATCCATACTGAGCCGACTGGATTATTAGGTCCTGGTGGTAAAATAGACTTACTCCCATCATCAGCCGTATAAGTATAGTTGGGCTCATGGACTTTCACTTCGACCGTATGGGTGCCTGTTGGCGACGGCGTTGCAGTGCTACCCACTGTGGTCGGATAGCTGGCAATCAAATTATCTTGGTCATCATAAGCATATAAAGTTTCAGTGGCTTTATCAGCGACCACTCGACTGACAGGCTTGGTATTAGGGTTACCTGGATTATAAACAGTGATAGTCTCGCCCGCAGTAAAACTGGCGTTAGGGTTCAGTGTCTTGAGATATTTCTCGCTGATGTGGAATTTCTCCGCCAGCCCCTCTGTAATACGCTCATAATACATCCCATCGAGCTTGGCTTTTGCATTAGTATCAGCAGGTATCTTTGTGGTTTTGATATTGACATCCGACTCATTTAGCTGATAACTCACTAGAACTGGTTGTGCCGTAAGCTGCTCATCCTTAGTCAATGCTTGCCATGTCTCGCTATTTAACGTATCAGTCACCGCTAAACCATTTGTTTTTTGAAACGCTTGCATAGCTTTTCTGGTATTTTCACCCCAATAACCATCAATATGACCAACACCATTATGATGCCAGTTTAATAATGCTTGCAATTTTGTACCCGTACTGCGGTCAATCTCGCTACCTGCTGTCCAAGTAGCGGCATTAACTTTTTGGGCAACTTCTGGCAAATTGTCTGTCGTATATTTTATCGTAGGTAGTAGTTTATTCAGTGACGTTACTGTCTGGCTATCGCCTGTTAGCTTTTGACTGACCTCATTGGTCACCGGACTACTGTCTTTTATCGCACTGCCGTCTTTTATCGCACTGCCGTCTTTTATCGCACTGCTGTCTCTTATCGCACTGCTATCTTTTATCGCCCTGCTATTTTTTACCATATTAGTAGCGACGTTACGATCAATACTCATGCTATCCGTAGTATTTTTACCATCAGTGGTTGCGGCCACACTATGACCCATAAAAACTGCCGTTGATAGACCAATAACAGCTATCGCTCTGCTAATCTTCGTTAATTTATACATGTTATGCCCCTAATGTTTAAAAATAATTTTTATAAAAGTAATTCTTCTTTTATGATATGGCCGTCAAGGCTTGTTATTTTGAGTTTTGATGCTTTAATAGCCGATTTTGCTAAGATAAGGTTTTTACCACTATTTTTTTGCAGCAGTCATTTATCTTTCTAGTCGTTTATGTGCTGTTAATAATGTCATATCCCCCTGTGAGGATATAACAGCTTTATGTTAATAAAACCCTTGTCCTGCGGTGTCTGTGTTAAAAAAGGTACTTTTTTGGGAGTATATGGTTTAGTGTGTTACCGTTAGCAAATTTTTCAATCAAGCACAAAAAAACCCATAACTTTCTCAGCAAGTTATGGGTTTATCACTATAAGTATTTAAAAAATCAGCTCATATTAACGCAGTGTCTAGCGGTGTCTATTAGACCAGTTTGGCCAATACCGCCTGACCCATTTCTTTACAGCCCACTTGTTTGAGGCCAGCTTCACTATTATCCAAAATATCTACAGTGCGTAGACCGTCGTCTAGGACGTCGCTTACCGCTTGCTCAATCGCTTGCGCGGCTTCTTCTTGCTTAAAGGTATAACGCAGCATCATGGCAACCGATAAAATCGTTGCTAATGGATTGGCCTTATCTTGCCCTGCGATATCAGGCGCTGAACCGTGACATGGCTCATACATGCCTTTTCCTGATTCATCGAGACTTGCTGATGGTAGCATGCCGATGGAGCCTGTGAGCATCGCCGCTTCATCAGATAAGATATCCCCGAACATATTGCCCGTTACCATGACGTCGAACTGCTTGGGGTCTTTGATCAGCTGCATGCAGGCGTTGTCCGCATACATATGTGATAACGCTACGTCGGTATAATCCGCTTGCTGCATCTCAATCATGGTTTGCTTCCACAGCTCGGTAACTTCTAAGACATTTGCCTTATCCACTGAGCACACTTTTGCTGCCGTATCTGCTGCTTGCGCCCGTGTTTTCGCCAAGTCAAAAGCCACCTTGCCGATACGCTTAATCTCGCTAGTGCTATACACCATAGTGTTATAGCCTTGCTGCTCACCGTTTTCTAGGGTACGGATACCACGTGGCTCACCAAAATAGATACCGCCCGTCAGCTCACGAACGATCAGCAAATCTAAGCCTGAGATAATCTCAGGCTTGATGCTTGAGGCATTAGCAAGCTGCGGATAAAGCTTCGCCACACGCAGATTAGCAAATAGACCTAGCTCACCACGGATTTTAAGCAGACCACGCTCAGGACGCTTACTGCGTTCGATACCATCCCATTTTGGACCACCAACGGCTCCTAATAACACAGCATCTGCTGCGCGGGCTCGAGCTAATGTCTCAGCTGGCAAAGGCTCGCCAGTTGCATCGATAGCCACACCGCCAATCAATCCAGACTCCAGTGTTAACCCTAACGCAAACTTTTGATTGACCGCATTGAGCACATCAATGGCTTGAGTCATGATCTCAGGGCCGATACCATCGCCCGCTAATGTTAAAATCGTTGCCATACTGGTCCTTTTGAATAGTTTTTATTAACTTAGGTGGTTTTTTATTGATTTATTATCGCCGAATATAGCTAATGACTTAAAAAACAATGCTTTAAAAATCAATGTTTTAAAAATCAATGTATCGATGACGACACTTTAGCTCTTATACCTTAGCCTTTTTGGCTTTAGAGGTCGCTGGTACTGTCTTATTCATACTGGCTTCTACAAACTCACCCTGATGCTCGGTGCCCAGCTCTTTACAGAATCGGCGCTGTACCTGACTGCCTTGTAGTAGCTCGATACATAAAGGCTCAGGTGATGCTGTGTCAAGTAAGCTACCAGAGCTTTCACGAGACTTTTCTTGATAAGCGCGTAATTGGTATGTACCTGCCTCGACAAAATCATGAATCATCGCAAAACGTTCGACATAACCCACGTTGTTCTCTGGATAAAAATCGACATGTACTTCACGCTTGGCAGGTTTTACTCGAGCATAATAATTGGTCAGTCCTGGCATACCAGAGGCCGATAATGGCACAATTTTTATCGAGTTTTTATTGGCCAATGGTGTCATATCCATCTTTATAGACTCTTGCGAAATAGGCGCTTGCGAACGCTCATTATTAGCCGCTTTCATCGCGACCAGCATACTGGCATTGAAGGGTTTGTGTGTATCAGGCGCAATCACCAGAGTGCGGTCGATTTGTACAATCTCACAGTGATAAGTGCCTATACAAGCAATATTTACTTCACCATCGACAGCTTGAATATTCCCTGCCCACACCTTTGCTTCTTCGGCCTCATCTATTTTCTGATAACCAGTTAATAGCTGACAGCCTGATAGCAATAAGCTTGCAGTAACAACAGTACTGGTCCATAAAGCATAACGTTTTTTATTCATAATGGCGGCTACTATTCATAAGAGAGATAATAAAAGTTTGTCAAAACTACCCTTCATTTTAGCCAGTTCACCGCCATAACTCAACGCTGCATTGCTACTGTTGAGCGATTTTATGAGCAGCGACCTATATATTGGTCAAACTAAGCGTGTACTTCATTAAATATCCATGGTGTTTTTTGCATCATTTTATGCTCATAACCTTTAATAGCATCACTATGCTGTAAAGTCAGGCCGATATCATCGAGACCATTTAGCAAACAGTGCTTACGAAAGTCGTCGACCTCAAAGGCATACTCTTCACCCGTTGGTGTAATGACCACTTGACGCTCTAGATCTGCTGTTAGCTCGTAACCTTCATTAGCAAAGGTAGCTTTCATTAAGGTATCAACGATTTCCTCGTCCAATGCAATTGGGAGCATACCGTTTTTAAAGCAGTTATTATAAAAAATATCTGCAAAACTTGGGGCGATTACCGTACGAAAGCCGTATTCAGACAACGCCCAAGGCGCATGCTCACGACTAGAGCCACAACCAAAGTTGCGACGCGCCAGTAAAATATTAGCACCTTTATACCGTGGTTGATTTAAAACAAAATCTGGATTAATCACTCGTGCAGTGTCGTTTTGACCATCACCTAAAGAAGGCACACCTTCATCAAGGTAACGCCAATCATCAAATAAATTGACACCAAATCCAGTACGTTTAATGGATTTTAAAAACTGTTTTGCAATAATTTGATCGGTATCGACGTTTGCGCGATCAAGTGGGCAAACGATACCCGTTTGGGTGTTATAAGCTTGCATGGTTTTTCCTTAAAATATCGATTACTAACGTAAATTTCCTAGCTGCTTAATGAAGCTCAAAAGAGCGTGCCATTTGTTTAACAATACTTGTCATTTTAGTTTTTTCACTCTCAGGATAGTTCAGATGTAATACTACTTCCTGACCATTATTAACCTTAATAACATGATAGAAAACTTGACCATCCTCTCTATAGCCACTTACCGTATAGGTTTTATCTTTTAACCGCTCGTAAGTAACTGTCATGCCTGTTTTATATCGATGCTGCTTTTCTTTCAAATAATCACTATCTGTATAAAAGAAGACATTTGGTGTATTACTCCCAAAGACCAAAATAGTGGCATTGGAGTTGGGCAACTTAAAATGACGACCATCACCATTATCCGCTTCTGGCAACCATTTCAATTGATTTGGCACATCGACACAATAGGCAAATCTTCCATTACAGTAATCACGAGCCATCGCTAGCTGAGAGCTGCTCAATAAGCAGAATAAAACAAACAGCCTTTTCATCTTTGTGCTCTATACAACTATAGAATTAAAACGTCCGTACATCTACAAAGTGACCCGCTAACGCTGCCGCTGCTGCCATCGCTGGACTGACCAAGTGCGTACGACCGCCTGCACCTTGACGACCCTCAAAGTTACGGTTCGAGGTCGAGGCGCATTGCTCCCCTGGTTCAAGCTTATCAGCATTCATCGCTAGACACATTGAGCAGCCTGGCTCACGCCATTCAAAACCCGCCTCGGTAAATAAGACATCCAAACCTTCTGCCTCTGCTTGCAACTTCACTTGACCAGAACCAGCCACGACGATGGCTTCTTTCACAGTATCAGCAACTTTACGACCTTTGATGACCGCGGCGGCATCACGCAAATCTTCGATACGCGAGTTGGTACATGAGCCAATGAAAATACGATCCAGCTGGATATCGGTGATTTTTTGACCAGCTTCTAGACCCATATAGGTATAAGCACGTAACCAGCCCTCTTCTTGCGCTTCATCTGCTGCTTGGTCAGGGGTTGGTACTGACTGGGTAATATCAACGACCATCTCAGGTGATGTACCCCAAGACACTTGCGGGGCTATTTCGCTACCATCAATCTCAACGATGGTGTCAAATACTGCATCATCATCTGAATAAAGTGTGCGCCAGTAAGCTTCAGCTTGCTCCCACTGTTCAGCGATTGGGCCATATGGACGACCTTTGACGTAATCAATAGTGATGTCATCAACCGCAACCATACCGACGCGAGCACCTGCCTCAATCGCCATATTACAGACGGTCATCCGTCCTTCCATGCTCATATCTTCGAATACTTGTCCAGCAAATTCGATGGCATGGCCTGTGCCGCCAGCCGTGCCAATATGCGCGATAATAGCCAGCACCACGTCTTTTGAGGTCACGCCAGCACCAAGCTTGCCGTTAACGCGGACTTGCATGTTTTTCATTTTTTTGGCGATCAAGCACTGAGTGGCCAATACATGCTCAACCTCGGATGTGCCGATACCATGTGCCAAGCAGCCGAGCGCGCCGTGGGTCGCTGTATGCGAGTCACCACAAACGACGGTCATACCGGGCAAGACCAAGCCCTGCTCAGGGCCGACTACGTGCAAGATACCTTGACGGGCATCATTAATGGTAAATTCAGCGATATTAAATTTGGCACAGTTGTCGTCCAATGTCACTACCTGCAAGCGTGACACCTTGTCTTTAATACCCGGTACGCCTTCTAGACGCTCTTTGGTCACTGTTGGCACATTATGGTCAGGGCTGGCGATATTGGCTGACAGCCGCCATGGCGCTCGATTGGCCAACTCCAAGCCTTCAAAAGCTTGCGGGCTCGTCACTTCGTGTAGCAGATGGCGGTCGATATAAATCAGGCTCGAACCATCATCACGCTTAGTGACTTCGTGAGCGTTCCAAAGTTTGTCATATAACGTTTGACCAGCCATGTTGCTATCCTCATTGGTTGCTAATTGCTTAGTTTTTCACTTACTTGTATGTTTCGCCTGCTTCTGTGTCTCGTATTCTTACTAGGACGTGAGCTAGAATTTGGCTCAATGCTGTTCATAATATAAACATCGCTTGGCGTAATTTTATAGTTATTACTGAATAACGGTTAAAAAATAAGCTTTATATCGCGACTTACGCCGTAAATATAATAAATATGTCACAATACGTCTCGATGTCTTGTGATTATAGCAGGCTAATTCTATAATAATAATTGATGATTTCTTTCTAGACACAAACTTTTATTTCTAATACATTATTTATCATGTCCGCCAACTTTTATTTATAGCTCGCTAAGTAACCCAAGTTACTAAGGAAACTCGTTTGAACACCACAAATTTAACGACATTCGTCACCGTTATGCACACAGGCAGTATCTCAGGCGCAGCAGAGAAGCTGTTTATCACTCAGCCTGCCGTCAGTAAACGCATCAAAAATTTGGAAGATGAGTTTAACATTACTTTGTTCGATACGGTAGGTCGTGGAATTGTCCCAACCCAAGCGGCTAGTGAGATGCTCCCTCACGCCAAGCGCTGGCTTGAAGACTATGAAAACTTCAAAATCAACCTGCAGCACTCTCAGCACATTGTGTCTGGTAAGCTGGTCATCGGCACCAGCCACCATATCGGCCTGCATCACCTAGCGCCTGTGCTCAAACACTTTATTCAAGCCTATCCTGCCGTTCAACTAGAGGTTCACTTTGTCGATTCAGAAAAGGCGCATAAAGCCGTGCTGGATGGTGATTTATCATTGGCCTTTGTCACGCTGCCACCAGTTTATGATAAACGCTTGACCTATCACACGCTGTGGTCAGACCCACTTTACTTTATGACGGGCACGCTATCGCCTTTAGCGACCAAATCCAAAGTGACCTTAGAGCAATTGGCACGTTACCCTGCTATTTTGCCATCAGCCAATACCTTTACCAGTCAAATTACCTTGGCTGAGTTCGCTAAGCACAACCTAAAGCCTTATGCCACGATGAGCACCAATCCACTCGAGTCTATCCGTATGTTAGTTTCTGTGGGACTCGGCTGGTCAGTATTACCTCAAACCATGATCAGTCAGGACTTAGAACGTATCGACATGGCAGACAACATTGAATTGCAGCGCTATTTAGGTGTGGTCATCAATCCAAAACTCACACAATCTAGCAGTGTTACTGCCTTACTAGACTTGCTTGCTCCTATTGAATAAAAGTCATTAGGGTGTGTCCTCTTTTTAAAAATGGTTATAAGAATGAGATAAATTGCAGTCAAACGAGGAAAGTAGCGCAAATAATATCGGGATATTAATCAGCTATTTGACGACGTTTGGCAAAATTTAGCCATTTTTAGCCCATTTAGATACAATCGCTTGAATTGAGGACATGCCCTAGAGTCTTCTAGACCGTTTGCCAAGAGCGCCTTGCGCTTTAAAAAGTACCGAATTCGCAATTAAGGCGCTCATACGTTATAATACGCTTGACGTTGTTTCTATAACAAAAACTTACCATAACCACACTGATATACATATATTGAACACTTCGAGTAAGATATGATGGTTAGCAGTAGGTTTAATGGTTTTAAATGATTGGTTATATAGGCGGCTGATATTAGTATTTAATTGGCAGATGCGAGCAATCAAGTTAAGCAGGTAATGCTCCCATTGCTCAAAGCACTACTGATAAGTATTAGCCCTAAAACAGCATCAATCATATAAAACTAACAGAAGATATTGAATAAAAGCCATTATGTCCTACTTAATGGCTTTTTTTGTCTTTAGATATTGTTTTGGGTATCGTCTTGTAAGACTTAATTTTTCTCGTTAAAAATAATGACAGCCAACAACATTGGTTAAGGATTTTATATGAACGGAGTTTCTAGTGGCGTGCTGGTATCACTTGGCGCCTATTTTTTGGTAATGATTGGGATTGGCATTTACGCCTACTTTAAACAAGCTAATGATACCGAAGGCTACATGCTTGGTGGCCGTAGTCTCGGCCCTGCAGTGACTGCACTGTCAGCAGGCGCGTCAGATATGTCGGGTTGGTTATTATTAGGCCTACCAGGTGCCATGTATGCTGACGGTGTTGTCAGTGCTTGGATTGCCATTGGTTTGACATTGGGTGCGTTTTTAAACTATATCATCGTGGCGCCGCGCCTTCGTGTCTATACCGAAGTCGCAGATAACGCCATTACTTTACCCGATTATTTTGCCAACCGCTTTGAAGATAAGTCGCACATGCTGCGCGTCATCTCAGCCGTGGTTATCATTTTATTCTTCACTGTTTATACCGCGGCAAGTTTGGTCGGCGGTGGCAAACTCTTTGAAAGCTCGCTCAACCTCTCTTATAGCACAGGCCTTTGGGTAACTGCTGGTGTGGTCGTCGCTTATACGCTATTTGGTGGCTTCTTAGCCGTTTCAATGACTGACTTTGTACAGGGCATCATTATGCTGTTTGCAATGGTCATTGTACCTATCGTTGCTTTGACTGACCTCGGTGGTGTTGGAGCAACAACAGATGCCATCAGAGCCATCGATCCAAGTATGTTAGATATTACTAGTGGTGTTACTTTTCTTGGTGTCGCCTCTTTGCTCGCTTGGGGACTTGGTTATTTTGGTCAGCCACATATTATTGTCCGCTTTATGGCGATTCGCTCAGTAAAGGACGTCCCAACTGCGCGTAACATCGGTATGAGCTGGATGATCATCAGTCTTATCGGTGCTTGTGTAACAGGTATTGCTGGTCGCGCTTATGTACAAAAAACAGCGATGACATTAGACGATCCTGAAACAATCTTTTTGGTATTTACTCAATTCTTGTTCCATCCATTGGTGTCTGGTTTCTTATTAGCAGCTATTTTAGCCGCCATTATGAGTACGATTTCGTCACAACTATTGGTGGTATCAAGCTCACTAACTAAAGACGTTTACAAGTTATTCTTTGATAGAGAAGCACCTGAAGCTCGCCAAGTATTGGTCGGTCGTATCTCAGTAATAGTCGTTGCTGTAGTCGCGATTTTACTTGCTTCTAACCCTGATAGCTCTGTATTAAGCCTAGTCTCTAACGCTTGGGCAGGGTTTGGTGCTGCATTTGGACCGTTGGTTATCTTCAGTCTAATCTGGCGCGGTATGAACCGTAACGGTGCTGTTGCTGGTATGGTTATCGGTGCATTGACTGTTATCCTATGGGTCTATGGTCCTTTCGAGATGAATGGTATGCCATTAAACAGTTGGTTATACGCTATCATTCCAGGCTTTATTTTAAGTACTATCGCCATCTTTGCGGTGAGTATTATGACAGGTGGGCCAAAAGCGTCTGTTACTGCGAAGTTTAAAGAGATGGAAATGAACTTGAATAAGTAAAAATTACTATTTATTGTCTCATAAGTACAAAAAAACCTCGCTATGATTTGGCGAGGTTTTTTATTATGTGCACATGGTAATGAACATGTTTTTAAAAGCTTTTGGTTAGTAACACGGTCGCAGATTTTTCATCACGATCATCATAGTAAGCAAAGTTACTTGAGGTGGTTTCATAATCAAACACTAAGCGCGGGGTCAAACCATATACCGTAAAGTCGCGTTTCCACACTTGCAAACCTAAGGAAGCGGTTTTGTCTTTTCTGGTTGAGCCAGGCTCACCGCCTACCGCATTGTAGTAGCCTTTCCATGCACCGCTTCCTTCTGGGTAGGCATCTCCAGGATTGTCATATTTTTTTATTCCATAGCCTGCTGTCGCTAATGTCGAGAGACCACGCTTCCATTCACGTCCCCAACCAGCATTCACAGAATTACGATCGTAACTAATAATACTCGACTTGGGTACATCATTGTTATAATTACCAAGCCCACCATAGAAATATTCTTTAGCATCTTTAATATAAAAAGCATTCAACCCCAAGAATCGGCCATCTGTTTTGCGATTTGAATTGCTATCATCCTCAAAGTTTTCTTTAGAAACAATGCCTGTAGCTGACAGCTTCAATTTAGGCTTGACCCAGCGTGAGCCACTGACCGTTACCCCTTTACGTAAACTGTAAGGCTCCTCATCATAGTAGCGTTTGGTTACAAATGGCGTCAAAGAAACGTCGTTTTTCGCATCATCATAGCCGACACCAGCAGAGGCTGTGAATAGATAATCGTTGTAATCAGTTTCATCCCAATAGCCTTTTAACGAGGCATTACCACCTACCGTTGCATAAAAGTTATCAGGTAAGTTAAAGCGTTTATTTGCACTGCCGGACACCTGTATACCGTTGGCAGACTTTTGCTCAATCGAGCGCCCTAAGTCAGATTGAATAGATGACGATGGTGCATCATTAATATTACTATCCCTTACATAGCTGGCAGAGGCATTGAATCGCCATTTTTCTGAACTATTTATTTGAGACAATGAGTTTTTCACTCTGGCCATGACAGGCGCTGGCAAATCAACAGACTGTAGTTTTAAAAGCTGATCTTTTGCCGCCGCATATTGCTTATCTGCTTGCATAGCGATGGCCATATTTAAACGTACTGGATGGAAGTCTGGATCTTCCGCTAACATACCGCGATAGATGGCAATGGCTTGTTTGTTTTTAGCTTCACTGCGATAGACGAGTGCATCAGCAAACTTGATAAGCATTGGATCGTTGATCTCTAACGCTTTGTAATGGGGAAGTATCTGCTTGACGGTCACCATATCTTGCGCAGCTAATGCATCATTCAAAAACTTGCTAAACGCTGATGGATTGGCTTTTAAGGCTTCTAAGTTATAAGCAGTTGCAGCGGCAAGTTGTTGACGGCTTCTGATAGCATTCTGTGCCTCTGTATCAGAGACGCTGGTAGAAGGTGCAGTAGGATTAGAGACTGACGTTTGGTTCTCACGTTTGAGCAGCTCAGTAGCTTGGTCGAGATCAGGTCCTATCTCTGGTGCGTCTGGGGCGTCTGGGGCGTCTGGAGCAACTGGAGCAGCCACAGCTGATATAGAAACCGCCATCATCGATAGTAAAATAGCGGCTGTGAGAGGTTTGCGCATATATTGATTATTCATGGGTATCCTTACCTAAGTACGATCTATAAATTTCCAAACATAAGTATCCTAAGGGATTTTAGTCGTTTAAGCGAGAAAAAAAGCGCCCTAGGACGCTTTTTCTTTACTCTGTACAGTCACAGCGATTTATTGCTTTTCGGCACCAAAGGTTCCTTGGAATTTAGTACCGGTTCCAGCAACAGTCCCTTTACCCCCTTGGTCTGCAGCATCTTGATAAATACCACCTAAGAACTGTGCATCTTCACCGTAGAAACCACCAGCGGTATCGATACCATTTTTATTGCCAGCAAAGGTGTTGCCTGTGATGTCTGCATCGATTTTAATTTCATTACCAGCAGGCATGTATTTATAGTCACCATCATCAAACGCTAATGTACCATCAACTGAGCCATTAACGAAGTCAACATTGAAAGCAGAAGTTCCATTCTCTGGCGCAGTAGAAGCGTTATCATCCAGATGAATATTTTCAATATAAGTCGCCATACCATGATACTGGGCTGTACCATCATTGACATTCTTCAAGTTATCCATACCTGCTTGAGAAGTCAGATAGCCTTCTACATAGACGTTGGCTGCACGTGATACGTCCCCGACTAATGAGTTAAAGTTACCATAGACATGTCCTACTTGCATCTGCGAATCAAAGTTTTTGTATACGGCGTTGTAGTTAAAGGTTGGGTTTTGTCCACCTTTACCTGCATCTACCTTTACTGATCCGTTATCAGTGAGAGACACTGCTATAGGTTTTAACACAGAATCGGGCTTGACCATATCGGCACGAACCACGCCATTTTTAAAGCTATTAAAATTGTTACCTTTGCCATTATCCACTGGTACTTCAGAGCCATTCTCCGTCTTCAATTCAGTCCAATCAGATTTATCATCGCGAATGTCTACATAGCCAATAGCATTATCTAATTGACCCAAACCTAAGGGTAAGGTTTTCTCTTTACTGCTCAGTGCCGTCGATTGGAAGCCAGTCATTCTCGACTCAGTAGGATCAGGTGCCGCTTCTGGATCCACTTTGGTCGCACCATAAGTACCCTTACCTCCACTAACTTGATAGACACCACCTAGTAGGCCTGCATCTTCACCAAAGAAGCCTCCTTTAGTATCAACCCCATTCCAGTTACCTGCAAAGCTATTACCATTAATCTCGGCTTTGATAGTCTTTTCACTGACACCAGTACCTTCAAATAACAACGTACCATCGACTTGGCTGTCAACAAAGTCAACTGAAAACTCTGAAGTACCTATGATTGGATCGTGACCAATGATTTCATCCTTACTGTTACCTATGTAGCTAGCATCACCTTTATAGCTGACCTTACCGTCGTTGATACCATTATCAACATTGTATTGTGATAGGTCTTTCATGTACTGCATATCGGCATTATCTGTACTGTTACCCTGCACGTAGACGTTGGATATTAAATCTAGTCGAGCACCATTGTTCGTAGTCTTAAGATCACCATGAATGTGACCTATTTGCATTTGATCCTCATAATTCTTGTAGGTTGACGTGTATTTAAAACGTCTGTTCAAATACCCTGCTGGCAGTGAATATAGAGAGCTCTTTTTAAAGCCACCTTCATAGTCTAGATCAGCCTCATTACGCAAAGCAAAGTCAGTGGTAGTATTATCATCATAGCGTCCAGAACCAGTTTCTAATATATTAACCTTAAGCTTATCGTAGTTATCAGAAGTATTGGTATTGATAGCACTATTGTCATCACCTGAAATAGTGTTTTGGAAACCGCTTATTGTTGCATTTACAGGGGCCTGTGGATTGGTTGGTGCTGGTGGTAGCTCCTCTGCTGCTGCTAAAGCATCTTCTGCAGCTTTTGCCCTAGCTTCAGCCTCTAGTTTTGCAGTTTCAGCTTCATCAGCGTCAGTTTGCGCCTTTGCAGCTTGTGCTTTAGCATCAGCCGCTTGTTGGTTGGCTTCTGCAACCTTTTTGTCGGCTTCTACTTTGGCATCGCCAATAGCTTTATCTGCCGCAGCTTGTGCTTTTATAGCTGCATCTTCTGCTGCGGTTTGAGCCGTTTCTGCGGCAGCTCTTGCCGCCTCTGCAGTCTCTGCAGCTTGTAACGCTGCGGCTTCCGCGACTTCTGCGGCTTCTGCACGGGCCAATGCAGCGGCTAGACCACCATCTCCTGTACCAGCATTCGCTAAGGCATCTTCAGCGGCAGCCAAGGCGGCTTGAGCTTTAATAGCATCCGCTTTGGCTTTGTCAGCAGCGGCTTGGGCTGCTGCTGCTTGGGCATTAGCATCGGCGATAGCAGCTTGAGCGTTATCAGCATCGGTTTGAGCGTCTGCTGCCGCTTGTTCTGCTGCGGTTTGTTTGTCACTCTTGGCACCATAGGTACCCTGAGCGCCATTACCTTCGTAGACACCGCCTAGGTACTGTCCATCACCGCCAAAGAATCCACCTTCGGTGTTATAGCCAGCATTATCATCAGCGGTACCTGAGAATTGGTTGCCATTGATGCCAGCGGTTAAACCAATCTTACCGGCCTTATCAAAGGTGAGATCGCCTTTGACGTTTTGAGCCACAAAGTCAGCAGTGAATACTGATTTGCCAAATTCGATATCATTACCAATGCCTAGCTGACGATGAGTGGCATCACCTGTGTAACCAACTTTACCGTCGGTTGGCATGTTCGCCGCTTGAGTTGCACTACCAACGACAGCGACGCCATCTACAGGAATTTCAGTGCCTTGGAGTTCTGCGGCACCATCGATGTGAGCAATGCGCATGTCATCACCATAGTCTTTATACACTGAGGTATAAGTTAATGGCAACTCTCCTAAAGCAGTTGTAATAGAAGTACTGTCATCATGGCTTTTGAACCCATTAGCAAGCTCGGTATCTCCTGCACCTGAAATATTGACATCAACTTTAGGTAGTAGATCTCCAGAAGCTACGTCAGCACGAGCTATGACATTATTTTCACCAATCTCAAAATCACGGGTCGTTACTATAAAGTCACTTGGTAAACCCGCAGCTGTTGTACCTACATTAATAGACTGAGCACCTGACTTCTTAGTTTCAGGAGCATTGTTGATTTGTGCGGCAGCTAACGCATCCTTGGCGGCTTGCGTTGCTTGGTTGGCAGCAGCTAACTGTGCTTCGGCGGCGGCAGCGGCATCAGCTTGAGCTTGCTTGGTAGCAATGATTTTAGCATTTGCTGTGTCTAGTGCCGCTTGGCGACGATCCACTTCTGCCTGCAGGGCTTCGGTGTTGCCACCACCTGAGGCCAGTGCGTCTGCTAGGGCTTTTTCTGCTGCAGCTAACTCCTCTTGTGCAGTCGTTAATTCGCCTTTGGCTTTATTGGCTTCAGCTTGAGCTTTCTCAGCCTTTTTCTTTTCAGCTTGAGCTTGGGCTTGGGCAGCCGTCGCTTGTTGATTAGCCTTATCTGCTTTGGCATTGGCGGCGGCCACTGCCTCTGCGGCTTCAGCCTTAGTGGTGGCAGCTTCGGCTTTAGCTTTGGCTTCTGCAGCTTTAGCAGTGGTAGCATCAGTTTCAGCTTTATCAGCTCGTGTTTTAGCATCAGCCGCTTGTTGGTTGGCTTCTGCTACTTTTTTATCCGCTTCTACCTTCGCATCACCAACTGCTTTATCAGCAGCTGCTTTTGCTTTCAAGGCAGATTCTTCAGCAGCGACTTGTGCGGCTTGAGCAGCAGCTCTTGCCGCCTCTGCAGTCTCTGCAGCTTGTAACGCTGCGGCTTCCGCGACTTCTGCGGCTTCTGCGCGGGCCAATGCAGCGGCTAGACCACCATCTCCCGTACCAGCATTCGCTAAGGCATCTTCAGCGGCAGCCAAGGCGGCTTGAGCTTTAATAGCATCCGCTTTGGCTTTGTCAGCAGCGGCTTGAGCTGCATTCGCTTGGGCATTAGCATCGGCGATAGCAGCTTGAGCGTTATCAGCATCGGTTTGAGCGTCTGCTGCCGCTTGTTCTGCTGCGGTTTGTTTGTCACTCTTGGCACCATAGGTACCCTGAGCGCCATTACCTTCGTAGACACCGCCTAGGTACTGTCCATCACCGCCAAAGAATCCACCTTCGGTGTTATAGCCAGCATTATCATCAGCGGTACCTGAGAATTGGTTGCCATTGATGCCAGCGGTTAAACCAATCTTACCGGCTTTATCAAAGGTGAGATCGCCTTTGACGTTTTGAGCCACAAAGTCAGCAGTGAAGACTGATTTACCAAATTCGATATCATTACCAATGCCTAGCTGACGATGAGTGGCATCACCTGTGTAACCAACTTTACCGTCGGTTGGCATGTTTGCCGCTTGAGTCGCATTACCAACGACAGCAACACCGTTTACTGGTAGCTGGTTGTCGCCAAGGGCTGCTGCACCGTCAATGTGACCGATGCGCATGTCATCGCCAAAGTCTTTATAGGTTGAGTTGTAATTCAATGGCAGTACGCCAAGAGCGGTTGTGATTTCGGTACTGTCGTCGTGCGATTTAAAACCGTCTTGTAAGTTGGTATCATCTGCGCCAGAGGTGGTGACGTTGACGATTGGTAGTAGATCACTTGATGCGGTGTCTGCTCGAGCTTCAACGCTATTATCAGTGGCATTAAAGTCACGGGTGGTAGCGGTAAAGGCGTTAGGTAGGCCAGCAGCTGATGGGTCGATACTTAATGACTGTACACCTGACTTCTTAGTTTCAGGAGCATTGTTGATTTGTGCGGCAGCTAATGCATCTTTGGCCGCTTGCGTGGCTTGGTTGGCAGCAGCTAACTGTGCTTCGGCGGCGGCAGCGGCATCAGCTTGTGCTTGCTCGGTAGCAATGATTTTAGCATTTGCTGTGTCCAGTGCCGCTTGGCGACGATCCACTTCTGCCTGCAGGGCTTCGGTGTTACCACCACCTGAGGCCAGTGCGTCTGCTAGGGCTTTTTCGGCGGCAGCTAACTCTTCTTGTGCAGTCGTTAACTCGCCTTTGGCTTTATTGGCTTCGGCTTGGGCTTTTTCTGCCTTTTTCTTTTCAGCTTGGGCTTGGGCTTGGGCAGCCGTTGCTGCTTGCTCTGCGTTTTGTTTGGCTAGTAATGCTTCCTCAGCTTTCTCAGCTTCTAATTTAGCAGTAGCTTCCGCTGCTTCTATACGTGTTTGAGCAGCGGCGGCATCTTCCTCTGCTTTTTCAGCACGTGCCTGAGCGTCTGCCGCCTCTTTTTTGGCAGCATCAATTTGGGTTGCGGAGGCAGTTTTGACAGCGTCAAGTTTGGCTGCAGCTTCTTTAAGGGCAGCATCTGCAGCATCCGCAGCAGCTTTTGCAGCCACTTTTGCAGCAGTAATTGCTTTAGCTTCTGCAGTTTCGAGTGCGTCTTGGGCATCTTTTGCAGCTTTCTTAGCCTCAGCAATCTGGCTCGCTGATGCTTTTTCTATATCTGCAACCTTCTTATCAGCCTCAGTCCTAGCAGCTTTCGCATCTTTAACTGCTTTTGCTGCTTTTTCTTCTGCTGTCTTAGCATTAGCTTGAGCCTTTTTAGTTTCAGCTTCTGCGGCTTTGGTTTTTACTTGCGCTGCTTTTTTCGCCGCTATTTCAGCTTTTAGCGATGCTTCGACCTCTTTAGCCTTGGTTTCTGCTACTGTTGCACGATTATCTGCTGCTTTGGCTTTTTCTTCAGCGGCTTTGACTTTAGCGACTGCATCGGCTGCTGTTTTTTTAGCAGCATCTACTTTTGTCTTAGATGCCTTCGCAGCGGCTTCGATTTTCGTGACAGCCTCCACTCGAGCTGCTTCTGCGGCGGTTTTCGCTTTCGCTGCCTCTTCTTTTGCAGCATCAATTGCTTTTCTTGATGCTTCTGCTGCTTTCTCTGATTCTTTACCAAAACCTGCCTCTGCTGCTTTTAAAGCTGCCTCTGCTACTTTGGTTTTTGCTTCTGCTACTTTAAGCGCTTCTTCTGCGGCTTTGGTTTTTTCTTCCGCAGCTTTAATCGTTTTTTTCTGCTTCAGTAGTAGTACCAACCCCACCTCCATCAGATCCACTACCGCCTGAACCTTCACCCTCAGCCACTCCTCCCGTTCCATTATCATCTACTGGGATTGTAGGAGTGGGTTTAGGTGTAATAGCGTTATCTCCACTGCTAGAGGAGCATGAAGCCAAAATAACGGTAGTCAAAATAACCACACTGGCCTTGAGTGGGGTCTTTAGCGTTTTTGCTGTAGATACAGCCGATACTGAATAACGGTTAGGTGACATTCGTCTTCCTCCATGAAGAATTAGTGATATTCTATTATTTAATCCTTGAAGCACAACATAAATCCGGTGCTTTGAATAGATAAACAAATCGCCTACAAAAAGTCAAACTTTATTATTCAAATATTTCTATAGGTAACTTTTAGTTACTAATTAGCTTAAAAACACCTCTTAACCAAGATAAGATGTATCGAAATTATGGACTGAAAATGTAGTTTACATCAGACACTATTTTAAATTAATAAATATTTTAAATAAAATCCAGCCTAACAACCCCTTAAAATAACTAATAAAAACAACTGTATACTGAGTCCGCTCAAGTATTTGTTTTTATAATCATATCTCCAAATAAAATTTTTAAATTAAAAATACAGTGTATTGAGCATACTTATTTTATTAAAAAACAACCTATATACTTATAGAATATCCTTTTAACACTTTGTTTTATCAAGCATCAAAAATCATAGAAAACCCTCTTAATTTCAATAAATTCCATATAATCACTGCTAAAAACCTAACTATACAGGCAAACACTAGTTTACTAATTCGCCATCTATCGTTTTAATAATTTTATTATCTAATATCACTATTTCTAATTCTTGGTACATAATTTAAAGCATAAAAAAAAGCACCCTAAGGTGCTTTTCTTATTCAAAAGCTTTCATATTAATTTATTGCTTTTCAGCGCCAAAGGTACCTTGGAAGGTTGTCCCGGTTCCAGGAGTAGTACCCGTTCCTGGTACGCCGTCTTCACCATCAAGTTGAGCTTCTTGGTAGATACCGCCTAAGAAATTAGCATCCTCGCCATAGAAACCACCTGAGGTCTCAACATTACCCTCTCTACCAGCAAAGGTATTACCTTCAATATTAGCCTTAATATCAATATTTTTGTCAATATCAGCAAAGTCTAATTTGCCTGATAAAGAGTTATTGACGAAATCAACGTCAAAATTAGATTCGCCATTGACCACTGGATTGTTTATAGCGCCTGAACCTAAATGAATATTATCCATATAGGTCGCGACACCAGCATATTGAACATTACCATCGTTGATGTTGTTATCAATATTATACTGAGCTTGCTGTTGCATGTAGTCCATATCAGCTTGAGCAGTACTGTTGCCCACTACGTAAACGTTGGCATAACGTGATTTCACACCACCGAATGGATTCTCTTTACGAAGATCTCCGTAAACGTGACCTATCTGCATCTGTGAATTAAAGTTCTTATATACAGAATCATAGTCATATTTTAGTTCAATATCACCAACAATAGATCCAACTTCCTCGAAAGTGACCGTATTCTGACCATCAGATTTCATGAAACCACTATCAGCATCAAAAGCGATATCACTGTCTCTAACGGTTGTAATTGTAGCTGTTTGCTTGAATTTGTTAGGTTTAACAATATCAAGACGGGCTTCAAACTGATCATAGCCTGGCAAGTTATCTATAGTATTATCTTCAACTATGGTCGGCGTCATGTCTTCGCCTTCACCAGTTGTCTCAGTAAAAGTTTCATTGTCTGTAACAAACTGACGGAAACCAATCGCATCCTCAGTACCCAATCCTGATTCGCTACTAATGGTGTTACTCATAACGCCAGTCACATCTTCGTTAGCTGGATCACCAGGATTGACAGGGGGTTCTGGCAACTCTGGCTCTACTGGGGTATCTACGTCGGCTGGTGTACCATCTTTCTCAGCGCCAAAGGTACCTTGCGACTCATTACCTTCGTAGATACCACCGATGTAATTAGCATCTTCACCGTAAAAAGCGCCTTCTGTGTTGTAGTCACCTTTTTTACCTGAGAACTCATTGCCATCAATAGCTCCTTCCAGCGCAATATCACCCGCTTGAGCAAACTTCAGTGTACCGTCGACTTTTTTGTCAACAAAGTCAGCGGTAAACTCTGAGCTACCATATTCAATCTCATTGTCTAAACCGACTTTGCGATTGGTGGCGTCACCTGCATATTCAAACTTACCCTCTGTCGGTAAGGTCGCTGTCTTATTACCCACTACAGCTACCCCATCTACAGGGACTGTAATTGCTCCACCTCCTGCACTGACGGCACCGTCAATATGAGCAATGCGCATCTCACCATTTTCACCAAAGTCTTTATAGACTGAGGTGTAAGCTAGATCGCCTTCTGCTAATACAGTGGCTGTATCCTCGTGAGATTTAAAGCCGTTGGCTGTGTCAATATCATTTTCTCCAGAAACCTTAATGGCTATAGGTTCTGGAACTACACCTTCAAGCGCTAAGTCGGCACGAGCATCGACATCAGAAGTACTACGGATAGCAAAGTCACGAGTTGTTGTTGCTTTAACGCCTTGACCTAGACCGCTTGCATCGACAGATAGATGCTGAACCCCTGATTTCTCTGTTTCGGCTTCAGACTTATATTCATCTGGATTGTTTATTGCATCTAACTTATCTTGCAACTCTTGAGCTTTCTTTTCCGCTGCTGCTGCTTCTGCTGCTGCTGCTGTCGCTCTATCCTCGGCTGCCTTAGTATCTCCTTCCGCCTCCTTTTGAGCGGCTTTAGCTTTTCTAGCTTCTTCTTTGGCTAGGTCTGCTGCTTTGTTAGCTTCGGCTACATCTTCTTTTGCAGCTGACTTTGCAGCTGCCACTTTGGCTGCTGCATCTTTTTCAGCAGCTTCTGCCTCTGCTTTAGCGGCGGCAGCGGTGTTTTTAGCAGCTGCTGCTTCTGACTGAGCTGCCGCGACTTTATCTTGTGCCGCTTTCACTTCTTCTTGTGCTTTTTCTGTAGCTTCCTGGATTGCAATTTTTGCATCTGCTTCGGCTTTCTCAGCTGCTTTCTCAGCCGCTTCTGCTCTATCTAAAGCATCTTGAAGTGCTTCATCATCACCGCCACTACCTGCATTATCCGCAGCTTCTTGGGCTTTCTTTGCAGCTTCTTGGGCTTTTGCAGCGTCAGCCTGGGCTTTTTCTGCAGCGGCTTGCGCTTGTGCCGCTTGATCTTTAGCATTGGCTAAGGCTTCTTCTGTAGCATCTGCCTTTCCAGCCGCTTCTTTAGCATCTTCCTCAGCTTTAATTTGAGCGTCAGATTTCGCTCCATAAGTACCTTGAGCGCCGTTACCTTCGTATATACCGCCTACGTATTGACCATCGCCACCATAGAATCCACCGTCGGTATTATAATCGTCTTTGCTCCCTGAGAACTTATTACCATCAATGTCTGCTTCTAAACCAATGTTCTTATCACTAAAGGTTAAGTCACCTTTGATATTCTTGGCTACAAAGTCAGCGGTGAATACTGAGGTACCAAATTTAATATCTTTATTTTGACCAGTTTCACGATAAGTTGCATCACCCGTGTAACCAACTTTACCTTCTGTCGGCATGTTCTCAGCTTGGGTCGCATTACCCACCACAGCAACACCGTTGACTGGTAACAAACCAGCAGCAGCACCATCAATATGGGCAACTCTTAAGTCATCGCCAAAATCTTTATAGGTTGAGGTATAAACTAGATCGACTTCACCTAATGAAGAAGTATTAACTTTGGTCGTATTTTCAAAAGATTTGAAGCCATTAGATTCCGCTACTACATCGTCGTTATCACCACTAACTTTTAATGCTACCGGATCAGAAACTAAGCCACCTGAAGCTTCATCTGCGCGTGCATCTACTTGGGTTTCATCTGTGATATCAAAGTCACGAGTAGTAGTCGTTAATGCCCCCTGGCCTAAACCAGACGCATCGATACTGATGTGTTGGACACCAGTTTTCACAGATTCTGGAGCATTTTTAATCTCTGCATCCTGTGCTGCATCCTGTGCAGCTTGTTGGGCTGCTTGGGCTGCTGTCGCTTCTGCCTCTGCTTTTTGCTGAGCAGCTTGTGCAGCGGCTTCAGCAGCTTGCGCGTCTGCCTTTGCTTCTTCTGCTAGCTTGGCTTTGCGGTCGGCTTCTTTTTGTAGGGCCTCTGAACCCCCACCATTTGCTAAAGCGTCTTCTAACGCTTTTTCTGCTTCTTCTTGTGCTTTAATAGCTTCTGCTTTGGCTTTTTCAGCCGCAGCGGCGGCAGCTTCAGCCTCTTGCTGAGATTTGATAGCCGCATCTGCTTTTTCTTCAGCTGCTTTTTCAGCGGCAGCTATTTGCTCAGCCGCCTCTTTCTTCGCAGCCTCGGCTTCTTCTCTTGCTTTTTTGGCTTCCTCTTTAGCCTTTTCAGCCTCAGCTTTTGCTTTTTCTAGTGCTGCATCAGTCGCGCCAGGTATTGGGCTGAAGACATCATCAAGATTATAAGAAGGATCGTCAGTTGTATTACAGGCGGCGAGTATCATTGATGTTAAAAGCACAACACTGGCTTTTAAAGGGGTTTTGAATTTTTTAGCTGTCGATACAGCTGAGATTGAATGACGGTTAGGTGACATTCTTCTTCCTCCATGGATGATTGATAGATATTCCTTTATCTACACATTGCCACATTAGTATTTGGGCAATATATATAGATAATAAAACTCAGTTCACTAAGTCAATTTATCAAAATCGAATAACCATTCGTAAAATATAACGCAAGCGTTCATTTTTAAATTATTCGATATTTTTATGCATAATTACTTAGTATCAATAAAATTTTTACGCTTGATAACACTTACCTAACCCATTGGTTAAGTAAGATCTCTTCTAGTATTTATGGTAAAACAACATAGCCAGGTGATAAGTTACTGGCTTTGATAAGAGAGTTTTACACCAGCGATATAACCATCATTGTCTTCGGCTTTACTGACGATACTACCGTTGGGTAGCTGACCTGTTGCATCACCAAATTTCAGATATTTGCCACCGACTGACACGGCCCACTCAGGAGTCACGTTGTATTTCACACCACCACCCAAGCTATAATAACCGTCAATAGTACCCAATGAGCTGACAGGATCGCCTGCACCAGAGTCATAACCAACTGTTACGGAACCCGCTAGCTTTTCATTAAAACGTTTGGCCAAACCAACATCTACTTTCCATTGGTCTTTGTCATAGGATAAAAGTGGTAAACCGTCTGGGTCAGCCGCTTTAGAATAAGCATTATAAAGCGGAGGGACGATAGTGAAATCGCTCCAAGGTACCCAGCGCACATCTACAGTACCTAATAGTTGATACTTCTCACTTAGACCAGTTTGAATATTTAAATTCACTGACTCAGGTGTGGTTACAGTCGCATCGGTCGTTGCATATTCACCAATAGACTGGCCAAGTTCAGAGTCTGGGTCAATATCAAGCTTACCTAACGCTATATCTTTTAGCGGTGATCCTAGTAATGGTACTCTTTCGCCCACTGGGGTTTTATGCTTAATTTCTGAGCGATAAGTTAGTGCCGCATTTAAGGCAATTTCAGGTTTACTATAGGCTAAACCCGCTACCCAACCGTAGTCAGTGTCAGGGTTTACATTGGCATCATAGCCTGTCAATGGGCCGTATGCCTGACCTCGCAGATGCACATCTGCTTTCACTTTTTGCATCACTGGACCACCATATACTTGGAAGCCATTAGCTTTGTAACCAAGCAGCCCTGTCCACGTTTCCGTATGCACACTGACGTTGGTGTTTTTGTCATAGTCTGGATCTAATACTGAAGGGTTGATGACTTCATTAGGAACAGATGTCCCTGACGATGAGTCAGCAATGGTATCTTTGCCTGCTTGAGAAACAAAAGCATTATCCCCAGAGTATTCTACTTCTGCACCAAAAGGCTCGTCATAAAACACACCGATACTGAAATTTTCATTAATGTCAGTTTTTACCCCGTAGCGCATAAAACTATAGGAATCTGGAGTAGCGTTGCCAGTTGACACACCTTTTTCGTAAGCCGCTTCTGTAGAAGTGATACCATTACGAATCTCGTCAGTTGGGGTAACGATAGCACCGGCATTGTCATGTGCTGAAACATCAGTATCGATATAAGCAAAATCAACTTCGGCATAAGTACCAGGGTTAAAGAAGCCTTTGATTTCTTGGCCTGAACGATCGAGGCCAGCGGCTTGTGTTAGTGATGCAGCAGATAGGGTGATAAGGGCTAGAGTGAGCTTAGAAATAGGGAAATTTTGCGACACGTGACATCCTCCATGAATAAAAAAACTGGCAAATAGCTTAGTTACTACAATTTGTCATAACAACTGAAGCTGCTGCAGTGCAATCCTTTGCCAAACGACTTAACTATTGAATGTAATCATCGCTTACGCGACCTTACTTTCATTGTTATCAGACATTACCGCTATGTAAGACAACGTAACTGATTTCAATATCATAATTAAAGTTTGCCACTATAGCAACACCCTTTACGGTTTTGAGAAGACAGATTTATGTTAAGTTAGCTATTACTATAAGGATGGTGATGGGTGATATCTTGCTACTAACTAGACTGGATTAAGCATTTTTTTATTATAAGAACTGACATAAATACCTGATTATTAACATTATTTTTTCTATATATACTTTAAACGAAAAAAAGCAGCCTATGATAGGCTGCTTTTTTTATTATATATACAAACTTAAAATAACAACAGTTGTTCACTGACTGTTCGGTACTCTCTTACTACTTGATATCTTGATAAGAGAGTTTCACACCAAGAATATAGCCATCATTATCTTGGAAATCACCTACGATCTGCTTAGTCGGTAATTGACCTTTAGCATCACCGAACCATAAGTATTTACCACCGGCTGATACTGCCCAGTTTTCAGTGACATTATATTTTGCCCCCAAACCCACACTATAGTAGCCATCGATAGGTCCTAATGATGTCGTTGGATCACCTGCACCACTATCCCAACCCACTGTACCACTTACCGCTAAAGCTGGTGCTAGACGCTTGGCAAGACCAAGCTCTACTTGCCACTGATCATCATCATAATCCACTAATGGAAGGCCGGTATCATCTTGGGTCGCGTTTTTGCTAATTTCGTTATACAGCGGTGGTACAATTGCAAAGTCACCCCATGGTACCCAGCGAACTTTTGCCGTGGCTAAAGTGGTGGGGTTAATACCTGTTTGGAAGTCAAAGTTTACTGATTTTGGGGTAGTGATTTCCATGGAAGTCGCTTGATTTGCGGCAGCTGGATCACCCGCTAATAAACCTGCTAATGGATAGGATTCAGCGATCTTCATATTATGATCAATCTCTGAACGATAGGTCAAAGCTGCTTTTAAAGCAATTTCAGGCTTGCTATAAGAGATACCTGCTAAATAACCATAATCTTGATCAGGACTGATATGCGAGGTGTAACCTGTGGCAGGTCCGTATGCACTGCCGCGTAATTTTACATCTGCTTGAATGCGCTGAGCGACTGGACCGCCATAAACTTGAAACTCTTTATTAGCACCAAACTTGGCACCTAGAATCGCGGTGATACTTTCAGAGCGCACTTCTACATTTGTGCCTTCGGTATTGGCAAGCTGACTAGCAGCATAACCGTTTAGTCCTTCTAAGGGAGCTAGCTGTTCTTCACCAGCCGCAATTTGTGCTTTACCAGCCTCAATTGTTGGACGTAGAGCGGGTTCGAGTGCTGGGTTTGCTGCAATGGCTGCTTCAGCTTGTTTAACCTGTTCTCTACCTGCTGCGAGATCATCTTGAATAGACTCAACATAAGTATCTAAACCTTCAGCGCTAGTAATTGTTTGCCCTGGCACTTTTCCGTCTAGTTGTGTGGCAATAAGATCATCAATTGCTTCAGTTGGAGCGCCAGTAAAATTATTATCGCCATTATAGGCAGCAGCAGCGCCAAATGGTTCGTCGTATAACACACCGATACTAAAAGTATCGTTAATATCTGTTTTTACGCCATAACGGAAGAAGTCGTAAGATTCGGCAACATCACCTGTGTCATTGCCGTTATTATCAACACCACTAACATCGGCATCGATATAGGTATAGACGGCTTCAGCGTAGGTACCATCTTGTAAGAATGCAGTGACATCTTGACCTGAGCGATCAAGACCAGCAGCATTAGTCATGCTAGCGACAGAAAGAGTAGCGATTGCTACGACAAGAGCTTTTACATGAAAAGTAGCGCGCATTGTGTATCTCCAAACATCCTCGTTGTTTAATCGTCTTCATCATCAATGTTTAGCTTTGTTGCTTAAAACATAAGACTATGTAAACGACGTCCTAAGATGAATAGTAATGACTTTTTAACACTAAAACAACAGTTAAAACACTTTATTTATTATCAATAATTTTATTATAAAGTCGTCAAAAATATCTTTGATAAACAATAGTTTACGTTATTAAGTGTTCATACTGATTACCATACTTTATTACCCAACTTATATCCAATAATAATCAACTTGACCCGAGCAATATAAGACACATAAAACAGATATATGAGTACATTTTTAATTTATAGTACGCACAAAAAAGCGACCCCTAAGGATCGCTTTTTGCTACTCATTCATCAACTTAAAAGTATAGTCATACCATTCACAAAAATTAGAGTAGCAAGGAAAACGAATGTAAGTGCTACGCATTGTAGACTAAACAAGTTTGACACAGCTAATCGTACTTTTTGGGTTTGGTATTAAAATGATAGCCAGTATTACTTCGCTTGATAAGAAAGCTTTACACCAAGAGCAAAACCGTCGTTGTCTTCAAAGTTACTAACGATATTTTTGGTTGGGATTTGGCCTTTAGCATCACCGAACCATAGGTATTTACCACCAGCAGAGACTGCCCAGTTTTCAGTGACGTTATATTTAGCACCAAGACCCGCGCTATAGTAGCCTTCAATAGGACCTAGTGACGTTACTGGATCACCAGCACCACTGTCCCAGCCGATATTACCAGTCACTGCTAACGCTGGCGTCAAACGTTTAGCAAGACCTAACTCTACTAACCACTGATCTTTATCATAGCTTACCAACGGCAAACCAGTGTCATCTTTGGTCGCGTTTTTGCTGACTTCGTTATATAGCGGTGGTACGATTGCAAAATCACTCCACGGTACCCAGCGTACTTTTGCTGTTGCTAGCGTGGTTGGGTTGATACCGGTTTGGAAATCAAAGTTTACTGACTTAGGCGTGGTGATATCAATCTTATTACCCTGTACTGGTTCTTTACCCAGTGCGCCCGCCACAGGATATGTCTCATCAATATTTAAACTGTGGTCAATCTCAGAACGATAAGTCAAAGCAGCTTTTAGCGCAATTTCAGGCTTGCTATAAGAGGCGCCTGCTAACCAACCATAGTCTTGATCACGGCTGATATGGGCTGTGTAACCAGTCGCAGGGCCATAAGCAGTACCACGTAATTTTACGTCGGCCTGAATTTGTTGTGCTACTGGACCACCATAGACTTGGAAGTTTTTGTCTTGGCCAAACTTCATCCCAACGATACCCGTGATACTTTCACTGCGTACTTCAACGTTGGTACTTTCGCCTTTAGTAGCAAGCTCTGCTTCGGCTGCAGCAACTGCGGCACCAAGCGATTGGGCTTGACCTGCCAGCGTTTCTGCTTTTTCTTTTGCCGCTTGCGCTTGAGCAGCAAGTTCTTTAGCCGCTTGCGGTGTGGTAGCAGCTTGCGCTTGTTCTGCTAAATCTGCCGCCAAACCGCCTGCTTGCTGGGCACCTTGGGTCAACTGACCAATCTTTTCACCAGCGTCTGCTTTACTGCTAGCGGCACCGCCTGAAATGGCATTAATAGAAGCTTCAAGATCACCTTGCGCTACAAAGTTGTTATCACCACTATAGTCAGCCGCCGCACCAAATGGCTCGTCATATAAGATACCAACGCTAAACGTGTCGTTGATATCTGCTTTTACACCATAACGGAAAAAGTCATAAGATTCGGCAACGTCATCAACTTTATTACCTTGTTGATACGCGTTTTTATCATTACCAACATAAGCATTATCGTGACCACTAACGTCGCCATCGATGTAAGTGTAAACAGCTTCAGCATATAAGCCGTCTTGTAAGAATGCGGTGATATCTTGGCCTGAGCGATCAAGACCAGCAGCACTAGCGACGCTAGCAATAGAAAGAGCTGCAACAGCAACTGTGAGAGTTTTTAAATGAAAAGTTGCGCGCATTATATATCTCCAAACATCCGCATTGTTTTACTGCTATGCCTATGTTCGCTAAGCAAGCAGTATCCGAGGTGGAGGATAGTAAAGATTTTCGCACAGTAAAACAACTGCAAAAACACATTATTTCGCATTTATGACTAAACAGTCACCAGACAGTACCTTTATGTTTAAATGTGGATATTATTTTACCTAGATTCAAATAAAACGGCTTTATTTTTCATTACCTATCAATAATGCGGCGGTCTGTCTGCCATCACATCAAAAGGGGCGATACCGCTTTCTGTATCTTGATTTTCAACTTGTTCATAAAGTAGCTGCAACTGGCGTTGCAGTGTCTGAATATCTTTATCTTGCCGCGCAATGACGGTATCAAGTCGCTCTACGGTCATCTCTAAATGCGCCATACTCATTTGTAACTCAATGACTTGTTGGGTTTGTAAGTCTGCGTGCGCAGTCGAAACGCTGTCTTGATCGTTGGATTGGCTCATATTCTTCTCTACGTTGTGGTAAATACAATCATTATAAAATCTATAAATAGTATGGATAAAACCATTTACACGCACTACAGTCACGTGGTGGCATGTTATACTGCTGGCAATTTTGCAACAACCCCTTACCTCACTATTATATAAGCTTAAGATACTCTATGGCACTGATACATTTAAAAGATATTCATCTAGCCTTTGGCGTCGCTCCAGTTCTTGATGGCATTGATTTTTCGATCAATGCTGGTGAACGCGTGTGTTTAATTGGTCGCAATGGCGAAGGTAAATCCACCTTATTTAAGCTGATTAATGGCACATTACAGCCTGACAGCGGTGAAATTATCACCAACAGCAGTATGCGCGTGGCGATGCTCGAGCAAGATGTTCCTGAAACCAGTGGACGTATTTTAGATATCGTCATGGGTGGTAGCCGCCGCACCGCTGATTTGCTGATTAACTATAATAAGCAAGTCGACCTATGCGCCAACGGTGATATGGATGCCTGCGAGCATATGGCAACGCTGCAACATGATATCGATGCCGTCCATGGCTGGGATTTAGAACGTGATGCCACCCGTCTGATTACCACGATGGGTCTGGATCCAGAAGATGACTTATCATCATTATCTGGTGGTCGTAAGCGCCGTGTGTTATTGGCGCGCTCTTTGGTCACTAAGCCTGACGTGCTACTACTTGATGAGCCGACCAACCATTTGGACGTTGAAAGCATCGAATGGTTAGAGCGCTTTTTATTAGACTGGCAGGGTTTGACCTTGTTATTTGTCACCCATGATAGAGCGTTTGTAAATAAGCTTGCTACCCGTATCGTTGAGCTAGATCGCGGTCAGTTAACCAGCTATGACGTCACCCAAGGCGCAAAAGGTTACGCACGCTATCAAGAGCTAAAAGAACAGCAATTATTGGCTGAAGAAAAGAACAATGCCAACTTTGATAAAAAACTGGCGCAAGAGGAAGTGTGGATTCGCCAAGGTATCAAAGCGCGTCGTACCCGTAACGAAGGTCGCGTGCGTGAGCTAAAAGCACTACGCGAAGAGCGTAGTGAGCGCCGTGAGCAAGTCGGTAATGTCAATATTACCATGGGTCAAGGCGAGAAAAGCGGCAAGCTGGTCTGTAAAGTTAAAAATCTACACCTACAGTACGATGACCATGTGCTCGTAGATGACTTTAGCACCACGATTATGCGCGGCGACAAAATTGGTATCGTCGGTCCCAACGGTGCTGGTAAAACTACCCTTATCAAAGCCCTACTCGATATGTCAGACGATGATGTGATCAAGACCGGTAACGTTGAGCTTGGCACTAACCTAAAAATCGCTTTCTTTGATCAGCTGCGTGATCAGTTAGATCTAGAAGCCAGTGTGGCGCAAAACGTCTCAGAAGGCTCAGACTTCGTCGATGTCGGTGGTCGTAAGACACACATTATGAGCTATTTGCAAGATTTCTTGTTTGCCCCAGAGCGTGCACGTACGCCCGTCAAGGCATTGTCAGGGGGCGAGCGTAACCGCGTCCTCATTGCCAAGCAACTATTAAAGCCTGCTAACATTCTGGTACTCGATGAGCCAACCAACGATTTGGATATGGCGACACTTGAGCTATTAGAAGAATCTGTCAGTAGCTTTAACGGTACGATATTACTTATCAGCCATGACCGCTCGTTTATGGACAATGTCGTCACCTCTACTTGGGTGTTCGATACCGATGCAGACGGTAAAGGCATCGTCAAAGAGTACGTCGGTGGCTATCAAGAGTATTTGGTGCAAAAAAACCGTGAGGAAGCAGCAAAGGCGGCCAAAGCACCTGTTAATAACGCCACAAGTAGTAAAGGCGCTAACAAACCAGTAACAGCGAAGCCTAGTAAAACAGTGCAAAAGCTGAATTATAACGAGCAACGCGAACTCGATAATTTACCAAAAGAAATCGCAGCGTTAGAAACAGAACAAACGCAACTAGAAGAAAAACTCGCTGACGGCTCATGGTTTACCCAAGATATAGACGCGGCTACTGCTGCTAGTGAGCGTTTATTGACGATTGAAGAAGAGATGATGAACAAGCTTGAACGCTGGAGCACGCTCGAAGGCTAAAATCAAACAGTGAGCCTTTATCTTGATAACATCGTTACCGTATTTTAATTTTTTTATAAGCAGTTAGTGATTTGACTCAGTTTTAAAAGACATGAAGTAAACACTACTTTGCAGTTTGAAGTAATGTTTATGGATTTACAGCGACTTACAAAGCGGTTAGATACTGAAAGTTAGTGAACATTACCTTAATTTCAAGTATCATTCGCTATTGCTGAATATCCTTATTAATTATAAGGTCATAAAATTTACTATCTTTAATACAGAAACTGATGTTAGACATTGATAATACAGCTGTTTTGACTTGATTGTCATGTTCAACCTTAGAGTATGTTCTATTAAGGTTGCTTTATTTTTAACGCAATAATTTATTTTATCACCGAAATAGCTTAGAATAGCAACAATTAGCAAAATTAGGCACAGCTAAAGTGGCTTGATATTGTATATTTTCTAAGCCACAAACCCAGTGTGGGATAATCCCATTTCATTCACCTGGAGGAAGTATTAATGAGCCAAGCCGAAGGCGTTAATGTACAACGCCGTAGAGTTCTTATTGCCTCAACTGCCGCAATTGGTGCAGCTGGGGTAGCTGCTGTGGCAACACCTTTTGTCCGTTCTTGGTACCCAAGCGCTAAAGCTGAGGCTGCAGGGGCTGCAGTGACCCAAGATATTGGTTCTATCGATGCAGGACAGATGATCGTTGTCAAATACCGCGGTAAACCCATCTTTGTCGTCAAACGCACAGAAGATATGCTAACGACCTTAGAGTCGGTAAAACCTTTACTGTCGGACCCTGATTCTAGCGAATCATTGCAACCTGAATATTGCAAAAACCCAGAACGCTCTATTTCACCAGAAATCTTGGTCGTAGAAGGCGTCTGTACACATTTAGGCTGTGCACCAAACTACCGTCCTGATGTGGGCGCGGCTGACTTGGGTGGTAATGATTGGTATGGCGGATTTTTCTGCCCCTGTCACGGTTCTAAGTATGACTTGGCAGGTCGCGTCTATAGTGGCGTTCCTGCACCGCTTAACTTACCTGTCCCAGATTACAATATGGATGGTACCATCTTGACGATTGGGGAGGCTTAATATGAGCATGGGTAAAAAGTTAATGCATTGGGTGGACGCGCGCTTTCCAGCGACTGAAACCTATGAATACCATATGTCAAAGTACTATGCACCAAAAAACTTTAATTTTTGGTACTTCTTTGGCGTATTATCAATGGTGGTATTGGTCAACCAGTTAGTCACTGGTATTTGGCTGACGATGATGTACAACCCGAGCGCCGAAGGAGCGTTTGCTTCTGTTGAGTACATCATGCGTGATGTCAAAGGCGGCTGGCTCATTCGTTATATGCACTCGACTGGCGCATCTGCGTTCTTCGTGGTGGTCTATCTGCATATGTTCCGCGCCTTGCTATATGGTTCATACCAAAAACCACGTGAGCTTATTTGGCTCATCGGTATGGGTATTTACTTAGCGTTGATGGCAGAAGGTTTCTTCGGTTATCTACTGCCTTGGGGCAACATGTCATTCTGGGGTGCACAGGTTATCTTAAACCTACCTGCAGCGCTACCAGTCATTGGTGACGGTCTTGCTGAATGGGTACGTGGTGATTACATCATTTCTGGTATCACCCTAAACCGTTTCTTTGCCTTACACGTCGTGGCGATTCCGTTAGTTCTGGTCGGCTTAGTGTTTATGCATTTAGTGGCGCTACATCACGTGGGTTCGAACAACCCTGATGGTGTTGACATTAAGAAGCTAAAAGATAAAAACGGTGTACCATTAGACGGTATCGAATTCCATCCGTACTATACTGTGCATGACATGGTTGGTATTGTAGTGTTCTTTATCTTGTTCTTTGCAGTGGTGTTCTTCTTCCCAGAAGGCGGCGGTTTCTTCCTTGAGCCACCAAACTTTGAGACAGCAAACTCACTGAAAACGCCAGCACATATTGCGCCAGTATGGTATTACACCCCTTTCTATGCCATCTTACGTGCGGTTCCTGATAAGCTGGGTGGTGTGATTGCAATGGGTGGTGCGATTGCCGTACTGTTCTTGATTCCATGGCTCGATAGATCACCTGTACGCTCTATACGTTACAAAGGTATTTTATCTAAGATTGCACTGGTTATCTTTGCTATTAGCTTTGTAGTATTGGGTTATTTAGGTGCGACACCAGCGACGCCAACATCAACTATTTTGGCACGTATATTTACTGTCTTGTATTTCTTGTTTTTCTTATTAATGCCATTCTACACGGCTATTGAGAAGTGTAAACAGCCACCAGAACGCGTTACCGGAGGTCACTAATGAGCACGCTAATTAAATCCCTAGCTGGTCTAGGCTTAGGCGCGGCATTAACCTTGACTGCTGGTACGTCGATGGCAGCTGATTGCGGTACTTTTACCAATGCTGATGGTGTTGTAGAAAATCTGGCTTGTAGCAGCGCTCCTATTGATTTTACCAATAAGGGATCGCTACAAAACGGTGCGAAGACGTTTATGAACTACTGCGCAGGTTGTCACTCAGCACAGTACGTTCGCCATTCGCGCATTGCTAAAGACTTAGAGATACCACCTGAACTGGTTGAAAAGTATCTGATGGTGACCACCGATCAAATTGGTGATCATATCAATGCTGAGATTGACCAAGAAGTACAAGCATCATGGTTTGGTGCAGCGCCACCAGACTTATCGCTTGAGACTAGGCTACGTGGTGATGACTGGGTTTATACCTACCTATTGTCATTCTATGAAGATCCAAGCCGTCCTTGGGGCGCTAATAACTTAGTGCTTGCCAATGCTGCTATGCCGCATGTCTTGCATAATATGCAAGAAGAGCTCAGTCAAGAAGAGTTTGAATCTGAAGTCGGTGACTTGGTTAACTTTATGGCGTGGATGGCAGAACCTGTTCGCCATGACCGTCAAGTAATTGGTTTCTTTGTTATTTTATTCTTGCTCGTTTTATTAATTCCAGTTTATTTATTGAATAAAGAATTCTGGAAAGATGTAAAATAAACAGACGATAAAAACCCAGAAATTGATTCTAAGATTAGGCACTACTTCGGTAGTGCCTTTTTTATGTCTTTGATATTTTTATATAGGCAGTTCGAAATAAAATCGACACGTTAATAGCCACGCGCTATGGTTATAAATCATTAGCTGGATAGCAGGCTCATACGCAATGTTTACGTACGTTGCCTTGATAAACAGTGCGACTTTGTTTACGATAACAGCCTTTACTGTTAACATTAGGCTTTCATGATTGATGCGAATGACATTCCAAGTAGTCAGCTAATTTTATACGCTGATGACGGCTACGACAGTCATGTGGTACGCCTATTACTTGAAGAAAAAAAGCTGGCTTATTATTTGTCACGGCTGCACTCTGAGCGTCCTGAAGACTTGACTGAGCTAAACCCCTACCACACCTTACCTGTCCTGCAGCAGCGCGAGATTGCGCTCTATGAGACCAACGTCATCTTTGAGTACTTAGAGGAGCGTTACCACGCTAATAAATTGCTCCCTGATACACCGCAAGAGCGTGCACAATTTCGGCAATTGGCTTGGCGTATTCAGCATGATTGGTTGGTGTTGGGCAAACGCTTATTGATGCATCCAGACAGCTTTAACAAAGCACAAGCTGCCATCGCTAAAAAGCAGCTAACTGATTCATTAATTACTTTGTCACCCCTATTTGCGCATAAGCCTTATTTTATGGCAGATGAATTTGGCTGGTGTGATGTGCTTTTAGCCCCTCTATTATGGCGTCTTGAAGAAATGGGTATCGAGCTACCGCGTGCTATTAGCCGCCCGTTGTTTGACTATCAAACGCGAGTCTTTGAGCGTAAAAGCTTTCAAAAAAGTGTGCGTTAATTAGGACATGTTCTTAACCTAAGCATTAAACCTTAAATAGGCTAAAAACGACTAAATCTTTGCCAAACTGCGTCAAATAGCTTGCTCACATCTCAATATTATCTGTACTATTTTCCTTGTTTGGCTACAATTTATCTCATTTTTATCACCACTTTCAAAATGAGGATGCGCCCTAGACAATGCCTGACCGCTGTCTTAAGATAGATGACAAGAAAATAGGAGCTAAGTGTCGCTTATAGATAACAGCTAACGAAGCACTGAAAAAATATCTTTAAATTATTACAATTCATTAGTATAGGAAATCATTAGATGAGTGAACTCATATCTATTACCCCAACCCGTCCCTACATGGTGCGCGCGCTATATCAATGGATAGAAGACAATGCGCTTACCCCGTATCTAATGGTTGATGCCACCGCTGAAAATGTACAGATTCCAAGAGAACACGTACAAGATGGACGTATCGTGCTAAATATCGCCAGCCGTGCGACTGGTAATATGAGTATGGAAAATGATTACATTTACTTTAGTGCGCGTTTTGGTGGGGTGTCACAAGATATTTGGGTGCCACTAACTGCGGTAATGGGTATCTATGCAAAAGAAAATTCGCAAGGCATGTTTTTTGATCCAAAAGAGTATGAAGGCTATCAACCAGAAGAAGATTCGACAGTAACTACTGATAAGAGCCCCACTGCCTCACCTAAGCCTAAACGCGATAACAAAGCAGGTTTAAAGGTTTTAAAATAACAGAACTTACCGCATAAAAAAGCTGGGCGTACTTAATACGTCCAGCTTTTTTTATTGCTAATCTAGCAGGTTCATCGCCTTACGTGTTCAGTAGAATGTAGAGCATCAAGTTCTAGGCAACGTCACCCCTTTTTGTCCTTGGTATTTACCGCCGCGGTCTTTATAACTGGTCTCACAAACATCATCGGCATCGCTTTGGAAAAACAGCATTTGTGCCACGCCTTCACCCGCATAAATACGCGCTGGTAAATTGGTGGTATTACTAAATTCTAAAGTCACATGCCCTTCCCATTCAGGCTCAAGCGGCGTCACGTTGACGATGATACCGCAACGCGCATAAGTAGATTTGCCAAGGCAAATCGTCAATACGTCACGTGGAATGCGAAAATACTCCATCGTACGCGCTAAGGCAAATGAGTTTGGCGGAATGATACATTCGTCACCGATGATATCGATAAAGCTTTTTTCATCGAAGTTCTTTGGATCAACGACCACTGAATGCACGTTGGTAAAAACTTTAAACTCAGGGGCACAGCGCACATCATAACCGTAGCTTGAGGTGCCGTAGCTCACCAAACGTTCGCCAGCATCATTAAAGCGCACTTGACCTGGCTCATATGGCTCAATCATGCCATGCTCTTCAGCCATTTTACGAATCCAGCGGTCAGATTTGATAGACATTGTTGTTCCTTAGCAGATATAAAATAGAGGTTATAACTTGAATGGTATTTTGATAGCGACGATTATACGGAATTGATAGCGCGATTTATAGAGCATTAGCGACTTTAAAGTTAATACGTTCGAGAACCCACTTATCATCACTATATATTTTGCTACGCTACCATTTAGCAAAATGGTCTTCTGCCAACCCGATTACTTTGTTAAGCTTAATCACCTTATCTTTGATACGAATCTCACCGCTATACTCACCAATCCATTGCTCAAAAATACTGGCAATGACACCAAAATTATCGGTCTTTTTATAACTGCGGATAGGCGTAAAGGTTAAATCGATATCGACATGACTCCAGCCTAGGTTTTGATGATAGATACGCCAAGGCTTCTGACTGCTAATGACTGTATTCTTAGGCACTCTCTTAGGCACTAAATCTTGCTGGTCGGGTGATATACTTAATCCATCACGAGCAAACATCACTGGTGGTAAATAAAATATTTGCCCATCAAGCCAGCAAGCATTTTCACTGGCGCCTGTCTCATTGACACCCATCGCTAGATTTAGGGCAAAGTGACTACCGTCTGGTAAATAACTGTTGATACAGCTCCAAAACCAATTGGTCTCATGACGCATATAGCCTAGCGTCCAATCCAGATTGGCGATAGTCGTATCGGTAAAGTCTATTTGCTTGGGAGGCGTACTAGGAGCACCCACATTAAATCGTGAGTCGGCTTTGATTGATAGGTGACCAGTTATCGCTGTGAACGGCTCTTTTTGAGTGAACGTCCAGCCACGCCTGCCAGTCGGTGTGCAGACTGCTAATGGCTGATCTTGACGCGTAAGCATGGTATTTACAGCAATATACTGGCTGTCTAATGCTACGTTAACTTGTTTAGGAGTAAAATCTAATGTTAATGTCAGTTTTGAGTGAGTAAACGCCATTTTTCCTTGATAGCAATCACCTTCCAAAACTGTATGGCGTGTCAAAGGTTGCAATGCTTCACAAATCTCTAGCTGCTCAGTATTGTCATTATAAAGGTAAACAAACGCACTGGTTGCCAGCTTAATTGTAGCAAGCGCCAAACAAATTCGATAAGGCGACTCGATAATTTGGATAAAGCAGAACTGATTGGCTTTTAGTTCTTTACGCCAATTGGGCAGTGATTTTTGTGAAATAAGATGGCTGTAGTAATCTAGGTAATTGATATCTTTGACTTGAGAAAAGACGCCAAAACTAGGCTGACCGTTTTGAATAAGTTGGTCAAGCGCAACGGGTTGAAAGCTAACCAGCGATTTTTTATAATCTTGCTTCATCGTCATGGCATCCTGGCCAAATATAATTTAAGTAGCCACCGTTCCTTGATGGCCACTCATTAACGGATAACGATAGATTTCCTCATCCGCTTCTGTTTAATGAAATCTCAATACTTTCAAGGTTGATCCTGTCATTTCAACAGGATTTTTATTTATCAGAAAATACGCTTATCATCGACCGGCTTGGCAAACTTACTGATATTGGTTTCGATATTTTTGGCAATGCTAAGATAATATGGTGCAAACTCATCATCCGCTAAGACGCTTGGTTCACCTTTATCCACTTGCGCACCAATACCACTGGCCAGTGGCAGTTGTCCCAACAGTGGCACATGATATTGTTCAGCGATTTTCTCGCCGCCGCCTGTACCAAAGATGGCTTCGATATGGTTGCAATTACTACAAGTATGTAGCGCCATATTTTCAACAACGCCCAACACTGGAATGTTGGTTTTGTTGAACATCTCGATACCTTTTTGGGCATCCAGTAGCGCAATATGCTGCGGTGTGGTTACAATCACCGCACCCGTGACTGGAATACGCTGTGCCAGCGTCAATTGAATATCACCAGTACCTGGCGGCATATCAATCACTAAATAATCTAGCTGCGGCCAGTTGGTTTGGTTGTACAGCTGCATCAACGCACCAGTGGCTTTTGGTCCACGCCACGCGACAGGCGTATTATCACCATCCAGTAGACTACCAATCGACAACATCGCCATACCGTGGGCATTGATAGGAACAAACTGCTCATTTTCTAGCTCAGGCTTTACACTGGCCACACCTAGCATTGTCGGCATACTGGGGCCGTAAATATCCGCATCCAGCACACCAACACGGTTGCCCAGCTTTTGTAATGCCAAAGCAATATTGACAGTCGTGGTTGATTTACCGACACCACCTTTGCCAGATGCGACAACAATAATATGACGGATACGCGGATGTGACGTTAGTGATGCTTGGGTCGGTGCAGGTTTGGTAATTGGCGGTTCAGCATCCGTAGTTTTACTATTAGCATTTACCGACGATTGATTTTGACTGTCCATCGCATTGGTGGTCTTTGGTATCTGCTTTGGTAAGCTCGAGCCTGCACCTTTTTCTGGAGCAGGCAGACGTACATTCATATGAATGGCCTTGATGCCATGCGGGTGCAATAGGTGCCCAAGCTCTTGTTGGATCGTCTCAGGGTTACTGTCTTGTGGCAGGCGCAAATCTAAAGTCAACTGGTCACCCGTGCGTTCAAGCCCTGTTACCATGGTAGCAATACTGGTCGTACCCACATGATAACCTAACAAAACCCTATCAACGGCGCTATCAAGTGCGGCTTGCTGCTCTGGAGTCTCAGGTTTCGAAGCTGCTCTTTTTTTTATAAAGTTAAACATGGCTACCTCTCTTAATGATTAAGTCTGGCAAATATAAAGAATATGTTTTCAACTAACATTTTAACGAAAACAAGTATTTTAAATACATTTAAACCAAACGGTTTATATATATACAGTGTAGCTCAATGAGAGGTATAAAAAAACCACACTGTCAGTAGGTCTGAGGCTCAAAGACGCTGCTAAGCGTTAGAAGTATTTTGTTAGACAGAATAAAGTAAAAACTAACCTATCGGTAAAAACTTTGACGCAATGAATAAGTAAATAAGCACGCCTGAAGCATCACTTATCGAAGTTATCAAAGGCGCACTAGCAGTGGCAGGGTCAAAACCCACCTTACTGAGTACAAAAGGTAGACTCATGCCAATCACACTACCAATCATGACCACACAAACCATACTTAATGCCAGTACCATAGATACTGTTGCATCACCGCGAACATAACCGATAAGAGCAATAGCGACTGCCATCGTACCACCCAGCAATAAGGCAACCAATGCTTCTCGGCCTAGTAGCGAGAACCAGTCACGCATGACCACATCACCCGTTGCTAGTGCACGCACCATCAAGGTTGCCGACTGCGAACCGGCATTACCACCACTATCAACCAATAGAGGCAAGAAGAATACCAATACTAAATTGGCGGCAATGACGTCTTCAAAATTGGCAATACTCAGCCCTGAGAGTAAGTTACCAAATACTAAAAATACCAGCCAAAAAACCCGCTTACGATATAGGACGGTAATACTGACATCTTTTAAGCGACCGACCATCGTCGTGACACCACCTGACTTATGAAAGTCATCGGTAGCCTCATCGCTGGCCACATCCATCGCATCATCGTGGGTGACAATACCGACCAATGCTCCACTTGCATCGGTAATTGGCAAAGAAATTAAGTCATAACGCGCAACCATTTTAGCGACGTCTTCCTGATCGTCGTTCACATCACAAGATATGACAGAGCTGACCATGATGTCATTAATTAATTGTTCAGGCGATGCTAAGATAAGCACTCTTAATGACACCACACCTAGTAGCTTACGGTTATCGTCAATCACATAGGCATGATAAATAGTTTCGGCATCCGGAGCCTCTAATCGCAGCGCGGCTAATGCCTCAGCAACATTCATCTCAGCGCCTAACGTTGCATAGTCTGAGCTCATTAAAGCCCCAGCAGTACGCTCTGCATACGAAGCCAACCTGCGAATATCTTCACGCTTCGCTTGGGCTAAGGCGGGTAATAATACATCACGTTGGTCTTGACTAAGACGCTTATATAAGTCCGCCCGCTCATCCGATGGCATCTCTCCTACTATCTTTGCTAACACTGCTCGCGGGAAAACATAAGCCAGCGCCACCTGAATATCAGCGTCTAAATAGGCAAATATCGTCGAACGATTGGGCAGATGCTCCAATAACTGCCATGCCAATTTAGGCTCAATAAGTGCGATTATATCGGCGATATCGATAGGACGTAGCGTCTGAACATCGTTAACAGCTTGCTCAAAATGCTGTTGTTCGATAGCACGGCTTAGTTTCGCTGCAAAACTCAACGCAAGATCTTCATTAGTCATTATGTTACTCCGTGCGCCCGAAACAATGCAGCAAGCGCTCACAAAAAAGAGCCAATACTATTGGCTCAGGTTAATATAAAGCTAAATCCTACTGGATTGATCTTTTTTTATCAAGCTTTAGGCTTTTTTTAGCTGCTTAATAAACAGTAAACCAATGAAAAGCTTGTTAAAACCATCAAAAACATGAAAGACGCCGCGCTAATTCATGAACCAGCCGTGACTGGCAACGATAGATTGTCCAGTAAAGACATTACTTGGGAAAGCCGCTAAAAACAAAGCCAGTTGAGCAATATCATCCACGGTGGTGAATTCTTTGTCGACGGTATTGGCTAGCATAATGTCATTAACCACGGACTCTTCACTAATGCCTTTTTCGGCAGCTTGTTGCGGGATTTGTTTTTCAACCAAAGGTGTTTTGACAAAACCTGGACAGACCACATGCGCGCGCACATTATGTTCAGCGCCTTCTTTTGCCAATACACGGCACAGTCCAAGTAGTCCGTGTTTGGCCGTGACATAAGGCGCTTTATATAGCGACGCTTCATGCGAATGTACTGAGCCCATATAGATGACTGTACCGCCTTTATCGCCTTCATACATATACTGCACGGCGGCTTTGGTGGTCAAAAACGCACCATCTAAATGGATGGCAAGCATTTTTTTCCAATCCTCAAAAGCCATCTTATTAATCGGATCAATGATTTGAATCCCAGCATTGGAAACGAGAATATCAATACCACCAAGACTATCTACCAGTTTTTGTACACCATCGTTTACTGCCGCCTCAGAAGTGACATCCATGGCAATCGCGAGTGCTTTGCCACCAGCAGCTTTAATAGCATCAACGGTTTGCTGCGCCGCTTCAATATTGATATCAGCAATACCGACCGCTGCGCCTGCTTTAGCATAAGTTTCAGCAATATCGCGGCCGATGCCACTTGCCGCGCCTGTGACTAGAGCGACCTTACCGGTCAAATCCTGTTGTAGTTGCGTCGCCATGATTTATCCTCTTTATTATTTTATCGAGTAACCGATAGCACTGTCTCATTTTTAAAGTGACTCCACTATAACTATTGAATAATGGTTACTGGTGTTTTTTGTTGCAGCTCGTCAAAGCTCACACCTTCTGCCAACTCTACCAGTTTCAATCCCTTATCAGTGATATCTAATACCGCAAGTTCAGTAATAATACGGTCGACCACGCCCTTGCCTGTCAATGGCAACTCACAATTGGCAAGAATTTTTGGATCGCCGTGTTTGTTGACTTGCTCCATCAATACAATGACGCGCTGCACGCCAGCGACCAAATCCATCGCACCACCCATGCCTTTGACCATCTTTTTAGGAATCATCCAGTTAGCCAAATCGCCCTGCTCTGAGACCTCCATCGCTCCCAATATTGCCAGATTGACATGACCGCCGCGAATCATCGCAAACGACTCTGAGCTACTAAAATAACTAGAGCCAGCCTCTGCCGTTACAGTTTGTTTGCCCGCATTAATCAAATCGGCATCGACGTTTTCTGCCGTTGGAAACTCACCGATACCTAATAGGCCGTTTTCTGACTGCAACCAGACATCCACACCTTCAGGAATGTAGTTTGCTACTAGGGTCGGCAAGCCTATTCCTAAATTTACGTAATAGCCGTCTTGTAGTTCTTGTGCGGCGCGCTGCGCCATCTGTTCTCTTGTCCATGCCATGGTGATTTCCTTATTTTTATAACTACCCCAAAAAATATGATTAGCGGCGTTAAACTCACTTAGTCTACTAAATGTAGCACTTTCACTCGTTTTCCTTGCTACTCAAATTTTTAGGAATAGTATTACGATATTCTATTATTAATTTAACACTTTAAAAATATTTTCTTTAAACCATTACCTAAGCACCTTCGACTGCTTTAGTCGTGGTTTTTTCGATACGCTTTTCAGGGTTATCATTCAAGACGATGCGCTGAACAAAGATACCGGGCAAATGAATCTCATCAGGATCGAGCATGCCATTCTCGACGATTTCTTCTACTTCGACGATAGTCACTTTACCAGCCATCGCGCAGTCTGGGTTGAAGTTACGGGCAGTTTTATTAAAAATTAAATTGCCCGATTTATCTGCCTTTCTCGCTTTAATCAAGGACACATCCGCACGTAATGAATGCTCAAGCACATAGGTGCGCCCGTCAAAATCACGGGTTTCTTTGCCTTCAGCGACGAGTGTCCCAACGCCAGTTGCGGTGTAGAATGCAGGAATACCCGCGCCGCCTGAACGTAGCTTTTCGGCTAATGTTCCTTGCGGGGTCAGCTCCACGTCTAACTCGCCCGCCAAGTATTGACGCTCAAATTCTTTATTTTCACCGACATAAGAGGAAATCATTTTTTTGATTTGGCGGGTTTGTAATAATAATCCTAAGCCAAAGTCATCAACACCCGCGTTATTACTGATACAGGTTAAGTTTTTCACACCACTATCGCGTAGCGCGGTGATTAACGCTTCTGGAATACCGCACAGCCCAAAACCACCGATAGCCAGTGTTTGTCCATCACTAACAACACCTTTTAGGGCTTCTTCGGCACTGCTATATACTTTTGATTGACTCATGCTTATCTCCTTGCAAGTCTCATTTTTGTTATTTAAGTTGGGGTATGTTGAATTCACTATCAGTAATCTAGCCACCCTTTTATCTTTTAATTTTATATTAATACATTCTATATCGATATATCATATAAAAGACACTTATGCTAACTTAACATATTATTCTCGCAGCGACTAGAGAATAACCATAAGGAAATGGGAGCGGTGCTTAGTGCTTGCGCTACTCGATAATAGCGATATTAATATCGCTTTCGTATTCACCTTTTGTTATCAAAATACCAACCACAGTTGAATAAGATTCTTTTATTGAGCAGTAGCAGCAAACATTAATTATTCGCGATTTAACACCGGCCAAGGAGAGGCTCTCATGTTTAGCACATTCGCTATTATCATTACTTTGTTACTATTGATGTTCTTCGCTTATCGCGGTTATTCCGTGCTGATTTTGGCACCGATTATGGCGATGTTAGCGGTATTATTGTCAGGCGACTTTTTAAGCAGCATTCCCGCCTATACCGATATCTTTATGGGCGCATTGAGTGGCTTCTTGCTCAAGTTCTTCCCTATCTTCTTATTAGGCGCACTATTTGGGCGTTTGATGGCAGACTCTGGGGCGGCGACAGCCATTGCCAAAACCGTGGTAGAAAAACTCGGTGCCAGTAAAGCGATTTTAGCGGTTATCTTAGTCTGCGCCATTTTAACCTACGGCGGCGTGTCGTTATTTGTCGTAGCGTTTGCCATTTACCCTATCGCCAAAGACTTGTTCAAGGCGGCTGATATTCCTAAACGCTTGATACCAGCAGCAATTGCTTTGGGCTCATTTACCTTTACCATGACTGCGTTGCCAGGCACACCAGCCATTCAAAATGCGATTCCGATTCCCTATTACAATACCAATGTCTTTGCCGCGCCTATTTTAGGCATTATTGGCGGTACGGTGATGTTTATTGGTGGTTGGTTATGGTTGCAGTCACGAGCCAGAAAAGCCAACGCAGCAGGCGAAGGTTATGGTCAGCACGATGAAGGCGATGTGGGCGGCGTTGGGGCAATCAAGAAAGAGTCTGAGACGCTGAGTACGCATCACACCTCATTTACCGTTGCTATGATTCCGCTGGTACTGGTCATCGGCTTAAACGCCTTACTGACTTATGCTGTCTTTCCATCAATGGATTTTAGTGGCTTACAAACTCAGTTTCCTGACCTAAATATCGCCGGCTCGCTTGGTCTGTGGTCGATTATCATTTCATTGGTCGTGGCTTGCGTGGTGTTGATCGTACTACGTATTGGTCATTGGAATAACCTACAAAAAACCATCAACCGTGGTACTTATGACTCCATGTTGCCAATTTTTAATACGGCATCAGAAGTCGGTTATGGTGCGGTGATCGCCTCATTGGCAGGCTTTCTTCTCATTCGTGACAGTATTTTGAATCTCAATCCTGACAATCCACTCATCTCAGAAGCGGTCGCGATGACTACGCTTGCTGGTATTACGGGCTCATCGTCTGGTGGTTTGAGTATCGCCCTATCAACGTTGGGTGAAGACTATCTAAGAATGGCAGTAAACGCTGGTATCGATCCAGAGCTAATGCACCGAGTCGCCGTGATGGCAGCTGGCGGTTTAGATACTCTGCCGCACAGTGGCGCGGTCATTACTCTACTCGCTATCTGTGGTTTGACCCATAAGCAGTCTTATCTAAACGTGGCCATGGTCACCATGGTGATTCCACTGGTCGCCGTGGCGACGGTCATCACTTTAGGTACGATGTTTGGGTCATTTTAATTCGATTGCATCAGTCAAAAACGTAGTGGGTTAAATCTAAGAGCGATACAGTGCTAAAAATGTATCTCTTTTATTTTAAACTGACGATACGAAGACCTACTGAGCGATTGCTTGGTGGGTTTTTTCATGGCTTTTTTATGACAAATAAATCCATCTAAAACCTATGACTTACGGCTAATAATTCAATGACAGTCTATACGCGATATAGAGGTCATTAGCGGATTAATTACTGAGGAATGTCACAAATTTAGCCGAATTACGGTATCATAGGCACACTTTTCGAATTTTTGCTTTTTTTAGAAGTTTTTAGACCTTTTTAGCATTGATAATATCGCGTCTGCTGGTCGTAAATGGCTTGCGACGTTTGATAACCAACCCGTTTATATAAAAATATAGGTGATAAAAGTGCGTGAGATTCTAGTAACCAGTGCGCTGCCCTACGCCAATGGCTATATCCATTTGGGGCATCTTGTAGAATACATTCAGACTGACATTTGGGCGCGTGCTATGAAAGCGCAAGGCCATCAGGTCACTTATGTCTGCGCAGATGATGCACACGGTACGGCTATCATGCTCAAGGCAGAAGCCAATGGTGTGACGCCAGAGGAACAGATTGCCTCGGTTAAAGCTTCGCATGAGGCTGATTTTGATAAATTTTTAATAAATTTTGATAATTATCACACCACCCATTCAGAAGAAAACAAGCATTTCTCTGAGCTGATTTATCGTCGTCTGAATAATGCTGGACATATCAGCACTAAAGACGTCGAGCAACTATTTGACCCTGAAAAGCAATTATTTTTGGCCGATCGTTTTGTCAAAGGCACTTGCCCTGAATGTGATGCGCCAGACCAATATGGCGACAACTGTGAGGTGTGCGGTACTACCTATGATGCGACCGACCTTAAAGACCCGCATTCAACGCTATCTGATGCCACACCAGTACTCAAAACCTCTAAGCACTATTTCTTTGACTTGCCTGAATTTGAGCAATTCTTACAAGACTGGACCCATAGTGACAACCGCCTACAAGTATCGGTCGCCAATAAACTCCAAGAATGGTTTGATGCTGGGCTGACCAGCTGGGATATCTCTCGTGATGCACCCTACTTTGGTTTTCAAATTCCAGATACGCCAAGCGATGAGCCAGACAAATATTTTTATGTGTGGCTAGACGCGCCAGTCGGCTATATGGCCAGCTTTAAAAACCTATGCGATAAACGCGCAGGCACTGAAAATGCGCTCGATTTTGACCGTTATTGGGCACAAGAAAACGAGCATAAAACCGAGGTTTATCACTTCATCGGTAAAGACATCGTTTATTTTCATGCGCTATTTTGGCCAGCGATGCTTGCTGGTAGTGAATTCCGTACACCAACGGGCGTCTTTGCGCATGGCTTTTTGATGGTCAATGGCGAAAAAATGAGTAAATCACGCGGTACTTTTATTAAAGCCGAAACGTATGCGGAGCATCTACATCCTGAATACTTGCGTTATTATTTTGCCAGTAAACTGTCTGACAAAGTTGAGGATATCAATCTTGATTTAGAAGACTTTATGCAAAAGGTCAACTCTGATTTGGTCGGCAAAGTGGTCAATATCGCCAGTCGTAGTGCTGGATTCTTGGTGAAAAAATACGATGGTATGCTCACAGAAGTATGTGCAGAGCCGCGCTTGTTAGAAGACATTACCAAAACGGGCGATGAAATTGCGGTGGCTTATGAAAACCGTGAGTTCTCTCGTGCCATGCGCCTAATCATGCAGTGTGCTGATAAAGCCAATGAATATATCGACGAGAAAAAACCGTGGTCACTCGCCAAACAAGAAGGCACCGAACAAGAAGTCCAAGACGTCTGCTCGGTAGCGATTAATATTTTCCGTCAATTGATGGTGTATCTAGCGCCTGTATTGCCTGAACTGACCGCTAATGCCAAAGACTTTTTAAACATTGATGACTTAAGCTTTGCCAGTCGTAATGAGTGGTTGCTCGGACATAAAATCAATAAATTCAAACCATTGATGCAGCGTATCGAAGAAAAAGATATTGCGGCGATGGTCGAAGATTCAAAAGCCTCATTGGCGCAAGCAGATGCGCCTGCTGATACAACTTCTCAGGTGATAGAAACTGACGCCAGTACAGAACAAGCCGACTATCAAGCCGATCATATTGGTATCGAAGACTTTGCCAAAGTTGAGATGAAAGTCGCACATGTCTTAGAGTGTAATTACGTCGAAGGTGCTGATAAGCTGTTGCAATTCACCTTAGATGTGGGCGAAGATAAGCCGCGTAATGTCTTTAGTGGTATCCGTAAATTTTATGAGCCTGAACAGCTGACCGGTAAAAAGGTGATTTGCGTGACTAACCTTGCGCCGCGTAAGATGAAATTTGGGATCTCAGAAGGCATGGTACTCTCAACAGGTAATCCAAAAACCCAATTGACCGTGGTTACTTTGCCTGATAATTGCGTGATTGGCGATGTCCTTGCTTAAGAGACATTTGATGAGCTGGCTTAACTAGTGTGGCTAATCTATTAAATATAGGGGAATGATATTGGTATTGCTTAGGTTGTTAGCAGATATCCTCCTTTATTTAACATTAGGCTTGCTAGTTTATTGGTATTTTACCGAAGACATAACCGCACTATTTAGCGCTATTGCTAGTGGCATTATCAGTGCTTTGTTGTTTATCTTTACCTCAGATATCAGACAATCGCGGCGTCAGCGTAATCGAAATGCTGATGTTATATGGGATTGGTGGTTCTATGCTGATATTTTAGAAATACCTTTTTATTTCATTGGCTGGCTGTTTAAAAGATTATGGCGTATTTTTGATTAGCAAACTAATAACAGATTAAATAGTAAAAAAGATGTCCTAGTGGCATCTTTTTTATTGCTTAGATTAACACACCAAGTGCAACGCTAAATTATATTATAGAACACCTGATTGGGCGTTTTAAACCCTAAGCGTTTTCTTGGTCTGTTGTTTAGTTTATTCTCAATGTCCTGTATATCATTATCAGAGACTTGTCTAAAGTCACAACCCTTAGGCAAGAACTCTCTGATTAAGCCGTTAGTATTCTCGCTGGTTCCTCGCTGCCATGACGCATAAGCATCGGCAAAGAAGAAGGAAGTAAAGAGCTTTCGTTTCACCTTCTTATGCTGAGCAAACTCTTTACCATTGTCAGAGGTAATGGTCTT
>NZ_RRYX01000080.1:0-14006 GCF_014861375.1 Psychrobacter sp. FME5
ATGATAAGCTTAAAGCCAGCTATGAGGCTGCCGTAATTCTCGCTTGTGTCTTTATCTGGCTGCCGCTGATTTGAATTCTATACAGCCCCTAGCCATTAAAAATTAAGTTAATGCAAAAACCTCTAGTCAAGGTTAGCGTTCTCAAGTACCATAATTCAATTTTGTGGTAATGCTGGTTTTGTGCAACGCAGAGCAATTTTTATCAATCCTGTTTGTCAGTGCTATTTATCCGCTCTATTGATAATTCTAATGATTGATAAAAATTGTGCGCAGTTGTGTTCTTTGTCTCAAGTGTTGGTGAGTTATTATGTCTGCTGTCAATCCTGTTCAACCAGTGGCTAAAAAATCTTGGTCAGATGCTCTACGATCTTTTTCAGACATTCGTGTCATGATTATGCTGTTTCTCGGTTTTGCCGCTGGTGTGCCTATTTTGCTGGTGTTTTCGAGCCTATCATTGTGGCTGAGTGAGGCAGGCCTTGAGACAGGTGTCATCACGATGTTTGGTTGGGCAGGGCTTGGCTATTCATTCAAATTTATTTGGGCACCGTTAATTGACTCTATGCCACTGCCTTTTTTGACCAAATGGTTGGGTCGGCGTCGAGCATGGATGTTTGTGTCACAAATCATGGTTTTGGTTGCTATTTTTACTATGGCAAGTGTCAATCCTGTGGTCGAAAACGTCCTTTGGGTCATGGCACTTGGTGCTGTCTTATTAGGGTTTTCATCTGCTACCCAAGATATCGTGGTGGACTCTTATCGTATTGAGCTGGCAGGGTTTGAATTGCAACCGACATTGTCCTCTATCTATGTCGCCGGTTATCGTATTGGGATGATTGTGGCAGGGGCAGGTGCGCTTTACTTAGCGACTTATTTTGGCTCATCTGAAGAGCTCTACAACTATGAGGCGTGGCGCAATACGTATTATACGATGATGGCGGTCATGTCAGTTGGCTTGCTCACCACATTTGCCATTTATGAGCCAACTGCCGAAACACTAGAGCTGCATAAGCAAAAAAGAAACTTAAAAGTATTTTCTATCTATGCCGCTTTTTTATTAATTCCCGGTATTCTTTACGGCTTGCCGGTATTTATCAGCACCTTTGCCACTAGAATACTAGACATACCGCTGACCATAATACCCGCTGAATTTGTCCCAACGATAAATATGTATTTCTTAATCGTGGTAGCCTGTGCGCCATTTTTATTGATATATTTTATTTTAAACCAACCTAAGATAGTTAATAAAGTCGCCTCAGTCGTACAAACACGTAATGACAATATTAGAATATTGTTCTTGTTTATCTTGTCTGTCCTAGCATTTATCGCCGCTTTTGTCTTTATTGGTAAAATATTTGAGAGCCCTGAAGGGGTGTTTTTGAAGTTTGTGTTAGAAGTGGTCAGATTGCTCGGTAGCTTAGCAGTAGCAATGGCCGTCGGTTATGCACTTATCGCTATTGGACTGGCAAAAAAGCAAGTCGCCAAACAGCTATGGGTCGATCCCATTGCCGATTTCTTCCGTCGTTATGGCAAGCAGGCCATATTATTGTTATTACTCATTGGTTTTTACCGTGTCTCAGATATCGTAGCAGGTAATTTATCCAACGTTTTTTATGCCAAAATGGGCTTTACTAAGATTCAGATTGCAGATGCAGTCAAATTCCTCGGTTTGTTTATGACCATTGCAGGAGGGTTTTTAGGTGGCCTTATCGCTCAAAAGATGAAAATGATGCACGTCATGCTAATTGGTGCAATCGCGTCTAGCGCTACCAATTTACTGTTTATTTTATTGACCTATCATCCAGGTGATATGAATTATATGTATTTGGCTGTAGTGATTGATAACCTAGCAGCAGGCTTTGCGACGGCGGTATTTATCGCGTTTTTATCCGCTTTGACTTCTGTGAAATTCACCGCTGTGCAGTATGCTATTTTTTCATCACTCATGACATTGTTTCCAAAAGTGCTTGGGGGTTATTCTGGCGGTATCTCAGACAACGTGGGCTTTGCCAACTTCTTTTTAATTACCTTTTTAATTGGTATTCCTGTATTGGTACTGATTTATTTGGTGGATAAGCACGTGGTCATCGGCGATAACGATGATATTTATGGCGATGACGATAGTGGTGGTGATAGCAACGGTGGTGATAAATTGACCAAAGCCAATCCAAATTTAGCTAAGACCGATGAGCCACCACGAGCGACGGAGTAATATGGCGACGATACAACAACTCAAACAACAAGCCACACAAACAGCTAAAGAATTAGCCGTGCCGCCGTTTTGGATCACGGATTGGTTGCTGTATGTGATCGATAAACCAGCCATATTCTTAATCACAGATGAGAATTACCAGCTGAATGCTAGTGAGTCTGAGCAATTTAATGCTGGCGTGACCAATATGCAGCAGGGTGTTCCTTTGGCATATTTGACTGGTGAGCAGGAGTTTTGGTCGCTTACTTTTAAAGTGAATGAGCATACGCTGATACCTAGACCCGACACTGAGGTTTTGGTTGAAACAGTACTTGAATGGATAAACGAGCAGCCTGCTGAGCAGTCAGATGGTATTGAAAACAAACGATTATTAGACTTAGGGACAGGTTCTGGTTGTATTGCCATTAGCCTTGCCCATGAGCTAAAACTTGCTTGTGAGTTAAAAAAAGCACGCTGGCAAATTGTGGCTGTGGATTTTTCGTTAGAAGCGTTAAAAGTGGCTCGTGATAATGCCTTGCAGAATAACCTTGATACGATTGAATTTATACAAAGTAGTTGGTATCAAGAGTTGCCTATTGCTGCTGATAAATTATTTGACGTTATTGTGTCTAATCCACCTTATATCGATGAGTCCGATACGCATTTAGCACACTTAAAAGCAGAACCTATTAGCGCGTTAAGTGCGGCCAATAAAGGCCTTGCTGATATAGAACATATCGCGCAGCAGGCACCAAAATATCTAAGAGTAGGTGGTTTATTAGCGGTCGAGCACGGCTTTGATCAAGGGCTAGCAGTCCGTCAGTTATTTGCCGACAATAAATTTTCTGATATAAAAACCATCAAAGATTTTGGTGGTAATGACAGAATAACTTTGGGTCAGCTGTGATAAGTGGTCTTTTAAGAACGGGTGTTTAATAATAAATCTTGATGATGAGTTTTGGTGATAAATATGGTGCAGTCATTAGAAACAGGTCAGTTGTTAGATGAAGAACTGCTGCGTTACGCACGGCAGATATTGCTTGATGGCTGGGATATCGATGCGCAATTACGCTTAAAATCTTCGCGTATCGTGATGATAGGCGCAGGTGGACTTGGTTGTCCGGCTTCTGAGACGTTAGTACGAGCAGGACTAGGACAAGTTCAGCTGATAGATGATGACGAGATTGAAGCCAGTAATTTGCAGCGTCAGACGCTGTTTTTACCTGAAGATATTGGTAAGCCCAAAGCCATCACGGCCGCACAAATGTTAACGAAGATTAATCCTCTCAGCATCGCCCGTGGTACGGTCGCAAGGTTGAGCGAAGATAACGCTTATGAATTACTCGATATGGCCTCTGGTAAGCCTGATTTACTCTTAGATTGTACTGATAATTTTGCCACGCGCGATATGATCAATCGCATTAGTGTGCGCTACCAGATTCCCTTGTTGTCTGCATCAGCGATAGCCATGCAAGGGCAGTTGGCATTGTTTGAGCCGCATTTGGATACGGGCTGCTATCATTGTGTGTTTGGTTCAGTGGTGCTCGATGCAGAGGCGGATGAACGTACTTGTGCCAATTCAGGGGTGCTCGCCAGTACCACTGCCATTATGGGTAATTTGCAGGCCAATGCCGCCTTGCAATATCTAGGATTAACCAAAAATCCACTGACAAATAAGCTGCTAATATGGGATGGTAGCCAGATGCAGCAACGGCTGATGGGCTATCGAAAAGATACGCATTGTCCGGTTTGCGCCATTCATTAGCAAACATTTATATTTTTACATTTGCGCCTATCCGCTCTCAACCATCTTTTTTATGACCATAGTTGTTTTTTATGAAAATTCATCGTCCACATTTATTAAAACATACCTTTAATGTCGTCAATCGTGTTCGTCAAACGGCAAGTGTCGCTGGTCTCTCAGTGCTCAGAGTGGCAAAAGGTGAAAAACCTGATGCGATGTTGCTTAAAGAGACTTTCGAGCAATTGGGTACGACCTATATCAAGATTGGCCAGTTTATTGCCAGTACACCCTCGTTATTTCCCCGTGAATATGTACAAGCATTTCAAAGCTGTTTGGATCAAACCACGCCATTATCCTATGCTTATATCGAACAGGTATTAAAAGAGGAGCTGGCGGTTGATGGACTGACGCTTGAGGATAAGTTTGCCCATATTGACACAAAGCCGCTAGCGTCAGCTTCTATTGCTCAAGTCCATGCCGCACGATTGCATAATGGTGATGAAGTAGTGTTAAAGGTACAAAAACCTGGCGTTGAAACTATTATGCAGACAGACTTAGGCGTTTTGCATGGCGTGACTAAGTTGGTTGAGCTGCTAATGCCATCCATGAGATTTGCCAGTATCGCGCCGATTATTGATGAGATTCGTCTGCGTATGCTTGCTGAAACAGACTTTATTGCTGAGGCGCAAAATATTCGCGACTTCCAGCAGTTTTTGGCGGTATCCGGTAATACGCGAGTGGTTGCACCAAAAGTATATGAAGAGTTCACTACCAAAAGCGTGCTGACCATGAGCCGCTTATATGGCGTCTCTATGGTGGATGAGACTTTGATGCGTCAGTATTGTACTGATCCTGCGCAAGTAATGGCAGATACACTAAATACATGGTTTGCCAGCCTTATGTTGTGTAATAGCTTCCATGCCGATTTGCATGCGGGCAATTTGATGCTATTAACCGATGGACGCATTGGCTTTTTGGACTTTGGTATTGTCGGTAAACTCAAAGCTGAAAGCTGGCGTGCGTGCATGGGAATGATGCAGGCCATGCAGGATAATGATTATCAGGCGATGGCGCGCCATATGATTGATATGGAAATGACCCATGGTAATAATCAGGTCGATGTGGTCGCATTGGGTAATGACTTGCAGCGGATGATGAAAACCATCATGGCGGAAGACAAAGCCTTTACCAGTGGTGTGCCTTTTAATAGCAAAGAGCAGGCTGATGAGCTGAATACAATGATGCTGGAGATTGTTGAAGTCGGTAAGCGTCACGGTATTCATTTCCCACGCGATTTTGCCTTGCTAACCAAGCAGATGTTATATTTTGATCGCTTTATGCGTACGCTTGCCCCTGACATGGATATGTTTAGCGACCAGCGAGTACAGATGTTAGGACGAGAAGAGACAGCTCACCAATCCAGTACGCAAACGCTGGATGTTTCTTAGTATTAACGTTAGCATTTAGTATTTTCTTTAATGCTTTCTTTAATCCTGTCTTTGATTATATATGATTGCTTTTGACTGTTTTTAACACAAAGGATTGTGTGCTCACTGCCACAAAATGGCTCTGTCATGATGACTGCTCTCAAAAGCCGTGCTTTTATTACCATTACCAATGAAATAGCCATCGCTTGGATAGGACTGTATTGTCTGGCGGTAGTTATGGGGTTTGGACGGTTTTTATTTACCGCGACTTTACCCGATATTATGACCCAATTATCGCTATCGACGACCATTGCAGGCTGGATGGCATCGATTAATTATATTGGTTATTTCATTGGCGCGCTTATTGCAATGTTTGTGCCGCAGCGTTTGACATGGCGAATGCTCCTCTTATGGACAGTCGTCAGTGTCGTCACTACCATGCTATTGGTCGTGCCAAATATGTCATTAAACCTATGGTATGTCATTCGGCTGCTATCTGGTATCGCAAGCGGTGTGGCGATGATTTTGAGCTCGTCGCTGGTGGTTCAAAGCTTTAGTCACGAGCGTCGCTCTGTACTTTCAGCCTTGCATTATGCAGGTATTGGGGTCGGTATCAGCGCTTCTGCTGTACTGACGTGGTGGTTATTGACGCTTGGCTATCATTTCGATGTCATTTGGCTGGTGGCAGGTGTTATTAGTCTTCCGCTATTATGGCTGCTTTATGCCATTAGACCGCAAAGCTCGACATCACCTGAGTCGCAAGCATCTACATTATCGTCCTCTACGTTACAACCCCCTAAGTTACAGCCCTCTCACTCAAAACCAGCGGAATTAAATCACAGCAATCAGCGCATATCCGTGCAGCAAACCTATTTTAATTTTAAACGCTCTTTATATGAAGCTGCCTCCGGTCACACGAAGGCTATTGTCTTACTGTCGGCAAGCTATATGCTGGCAGGGTTTGGTTACATTACGTCTGCAACTTTTTTGCCTGTGATGGCGACACAGCGGCTGACAACCCAAAGCTATGCTGGATTGCTGATTTGGTTGATCGTTGGTATTTTTGCCATGCTATCAAACCCTATCTGGGGCGCGCTTGCCAAGCGTATTGGTGAAGTCAAAACCTTGATGGGTTTAACGATATTACAGGCGTTTGGGATGTTCTTGCCCATATGGTTTGAGGGTGCTGTTGGGCTTTATGGCAATGCTGTTATTCTAGGATTGACCTTTGTCGGTATGGTGTCGATGACGCTGACGCTGATTAAGAATATTAACCCTGCTTACTCTAATTTGCTCATAGGGTTGGCAACTCTGGCCTATGCGTTAGGACAGTTCTTGGGGCCCTTGGTGACTGTGGCATTGGCGGGGAAGAATGACAATTTTAATGCTGGGTTACTGGTTGCTGCCACTGGATTGATTATTGGTTTGGTACTTCTTTTATGGTTTCGGCGGCAGGCTGTGATAACTGCTTAAACCATATTATTTAAACCACACTACGCTTAAATACTTCCCGTAGCTCAAAACTGGTATGTACTTGGGCCACACCTTCGATACGGTTAAGACGGTGCAATAAAAACTCCTCATAATGTGCCATATCACGCACGCGTACCTTAATAAGATAATCTTCAGTGCGGCCGGTGACAATGCTACAGCTGATAACCTCATCAAAGCTCTGAATTTTACGCTCAAACTGCTCAAAGCGCTCGGCAGTATGGCGATCCATACTGATAGCGATGAACACCGCCAAGGGATAGCCAAGCTTCTGTGCATCGGTCTGGGTATGATAACCAGTGATGACCCTTGCATCCTCTAAGCGCTTAATACGGCGGGCGCAAGGGGTGGCTGAGAGGTTGACGCGCTCAGCAAGATCTGTAATGCTCATGCGTGCTTGAGTCTGTAATAAGCGTAATAACTGTTTATCCGTTTCATCAATATCGATGGTTAATGTGTCCGCAAGATAGCTATTTGGCATAATATGTTTCATTACTAGTGGATTGATTTAATTATATCTCTAGTTGTAGAGTTTATCACTAAAATAATGGTAATTTACATAAAATAAAGTTGTTTTTCACCTTATAAACTTTGCTATTATAATGGTATAAACTGTTATTATCATCGTATGATAAAGCATGATTTAGGCATTGGTTGCCTCACTATAAATACGAACTTATTATTATCTAAGGATTGATTATGTCTAATCAAGCAACACGCAATGCAGGTACTTCGACTGCAAAGATTACCCCAAAAAATGCCGCCTTCGATTTCCAAAAATATCGTCCGTTTGCGTTTGCACCTTCGTTACCAGATCGTACTTGGCCGAGCAAAACGCTTGAGAAATCACCCATCTGGGCAAGTGTAGATCTGCGTGATGGTAACCAAGCACTGATTGATCCAATGACTATCGAACAAAAAATGCGTTTTTTCAAAACCTTGGTAGACGTGGGTTTTAAAGAGATTGAAATTGGCTTCCCATCAGCTGCCCAAGTTGAGTTTGATTTTGCCCGCAAATTGATTGAAGAAAACCACGTTCCAGATGATGTTACTTTACAGGTTTTGGTGCAAGCTCGTGAGCATTTGATTGCTCGTACTTTTGAGTCATTAAAAGGGGCAAAACGTGCCATTGTTCACGTTTATAACTCAACGTGCCGTATCCAACGCGAAAAAGTATATGGCAAAGATAAAGCTGAGATTAAAGAGATTGCCATTACTGGGGCAAATTTGTTGGTTGAATATGCTGCCAAATATCCTGAAACAGAGTGGGTGTTCCAGTATTCACCTGAGAGCTTTAGTCAAACCGAGACTGAGTATGCCGTAGAGGTTTGTGATGCCGTTTGTGATGTGTGGAAGCCTGAAAATGGTCAAGAAGTTATTTTAAACTTACCAGCGACGGTCGAAGCATCAACACCTAATGTTTTCGCTGATCAGGTCGAGTATTTTTGCCGTAACCTTGCCAAACGCGAGCATGTAACCGTCAGTTTGCACACACACAATGACCGTGGTTGTGCTGTGGCTGCCGCTGAGCTTGGCGTACTTGCTGGCGCGGATCGTATCGAAGGTACATTGCTAGGCAATGGTGAGCGTACGGGTAACATGGACATCATGGTCATGGCGATGAATTTGTTTAGCCAAGGTATCGATCCAGAGCTTGATTTTAGTAATATGAGCGAGATTGTACAGGTAGTGAGCGAGTGTAATAATTTACCAGTACATCCGCGTCATCCTTACGTTGGTGAGCTTGTATTTACGGCCTTTAGTGGCTCGCATCAGGACGCCATCAAAAAATGCCTTGATTATAATGAGAAGCATGTCGAAGAGACTGAAAACGTCTGGGACGTCGCGTACTTACCTATTGACCCTGCTCATATCGGTCGCAGCTATCAAGACGTGGTACGCATCAATAGCCAGTCTGGTAAAGGCGGCGTAGCTTATATCTTGCAGCGTAACTATGGTTTTAACTTGCCACGTTGGATGCAAATTGACTTTAGTGGTGTGGTACAAAGACAAGCCGAAACAGCTGCTCGTGAATTACAGAATGATGAGATTTTACAAACCTTTGAGGACACTTATCTACAGCAAGGCCAATTTGAGCTACTAGATTATAGTGTCAACAATAAAGGCGGTGAAGTCTATTTTGATGGTCAGGTGCAGATGAATGGTGACAGCATCACCATCGCTGGCACGGGTAATGGGCCACTATCTTCATTCATCGATGGACTTGCTCAGCATACGGGTAAATCAATTCACGTCATTAATTATGCTGAGCATGCGATCAATCCGCAGCACAACGATGTTAATAGTGATGGTAACGGTATCGACGATGGCACTAATACTGACAACAAAACCAACGCCAACGCGGCAGCTTATATTCAATTAAATGTTGATGGTGAGGTATATTCAGGTATTGGTACTTGTAGCAGTACCGTATCAGCAATGCTTAAAGGCGCGTTATCAGCCTTTGCCCAAGCAATTAGCACCGCTGCCGCTTAATGCAAGGTAGTGAGTAATAATAAATACTTAAGTTTAATAACGTCATGGCTCCTTGCCCTTCGCAAGCAAAGCGATGGCGTTATTTCTTTGCGCCTAATAGCATAAAGTTACTTGTGTTTTTGGTGACGAAGACTTACGCTAATGTACGTTGTACATACTATTATAAATAAAAGGTTAATTATGGAACCTATATCATTTGCGTCATTTTCATTGGCATCTATTTTGGCATCACTGCCCGTAAATGGCGAAGTCGTTACTGAACCGACCATCACCACACATATTAGTCCGGCCATCGCTGGACAATGGGAGATAGATTTAGATAGCAGTATCACCATGACCAAAGAAGCCAAAGCGAAGCAAGCAGCATCAAAAAATATGAAAGGTGCAAAAAGTGACGAACCTAAAGTAATCGCTGGTGCAGATGGCGGTGTCCTGACTCAAAATGAAAAGCGTGTCCTCAACATTCAGCCGAACACTAAAAACAAATTAATTGCCTCCGCTAAGAAAGCCAATCAGTGCCGTGAGTTATATAATTTTGCAGCCGACAATGAGATGTGGGCAGTCAGCGGTAAAGAGTGGACGTATGGCCGCTACCTAATTACGCACCGTGAGGAAGGACTGCCCATTATCGCGCTCAAGACGCTCTATGATAACAATGAAGTGGATTGTTCAGGCAATCAAGTAGACCAAACTGATGAGGCGTTGATTGCGTTTTTAAACCATGATGGCAACCAGATGCAGTGGTGTGCCGATCCTGAAGGGACACAATGTTTTATGAACTTTAATAGAGTTCTGCCGTAGCCATTTGCGTTAATTTAGCCATTTGCGTTAATTGAGTTACTGCCAACCAAAAAAAACCGCTATCTCTACAGATAGCGGTTTTTTTATAAAGATATTGAGGCAAATTATGAATCAGCCTTTTCTTTATTGCCAGTTAACAACTCTCTTTCAAGATAATGAATATTTTGTGCTTCGTTAACAAAATTATCATCTGCTAAAATCACGTCACGGTGTAATGGGATGTTGGTTTTAATACCTTCGATTACCAGCTCATCAAGTGCGTGAAGCGTTTTAGAGATGGCTTGCTGGCGTGTTTGTCCATGACAGATAAGCTTACCAATCAATGAGTCATAATAGCTTGGAATGTCATACCCAGGATATAAGTGCGAATCAAAACGCACGCCAGCACCGCTTGGGGCAAACAGCTGCGTCACTTTACCAGGAGAGGGCATAAATGTGGCTGGATCTTCAGCATTGATACGGCATTCGATGGCGTGACCTTGAATTTCAATTTCACTTTGGCGATAAGATAAACCGTAACCTGCCGCGATTTTGAGCTGTTCGACGACCACGTCGATACCGGTAATCATCTCAGTTACTGGATGTTCAACCTGCACACGAGTATTCATCTCAATAAAGAAATACTCATTGTTTTCAAATAAGAACTCAAAAGTACCAGCGCCGCGATATTTGACTAACTCACAAGCTTTTACGCAGGCTCTTAAGATAGGCTCGCGTACGTCATCAGGGATATCAGGGGCAGGGGCTTCTTCTAATACTTTTTGATGACGACGTTGCAACGAGCAATCTCGGTCATACAGATGAATGGCATTGCCGTTACCGTCGCCAAGCACTTGTATTTCTACGTGGCGCGGATTTTGTAGGTAACGTTCCATATAAACGGTATCATCACCAAACCATAGCTCAGCTTCTTGCTTGGCCGCCTGTACTTGACCGATAACCTCTTCAAAACGCTCAACTACACGCATACCACGACCACCACCGCCAGACGCGGCTTTAATCAATAATGGAAAGCCAATATTACGTGCTTGCTCTTCAGCGTTGTGGAGTGTCACCGCGCCAACTGAACCGGGTACGGTTGGTACGCCAGCCTTTTTCATCGCATTGATAGCAGAGACTTTATTGCCCATTAGGCGAATATGGTCAGCGTTAGGACCAACGAACGTTAATCCTGCTTCTTCAACGCGTTCAGCGAACTCAGCATTCTCAGCTAAAAAACCATAACCAGGATGGATAGCATCCGCACCAGCAATCTCAGCAGCGGTTAAAATAGTATTGATGTCAAGATAGCTTTGATTGGCATTAGGCTTGCCGATACAGATTGCCTCGTCAACAAAGCGCAAGTGCATCAAGTTAGCGTCAGCTGTGGAGTAGACGCCTACGGTTTCAATGCCAAGCGCTTTGCAAGCTCGAACGATACGCAGGGCGATTTCACCTCTATTGGCGATGAGCAGTTTTTTTATCATGGGGTCATCCTTGTCGAAGCGGCAGTCACTGATAGAGTCTCTATTATTGGCATTATAAAGTTAAGCGAAGATAGTTAAGATAACTTAAACTAAGATGCCGAACCATAACGAGTCTCAATCATAACGAAGTAAAGATTGGCAAATATAGTTACGCTTTATAGCTTACGATAGGTTGACCAAACTGCACAACTTCAGAGTTATCCACTAATATCTCATCAATAACACCACTTTGGGTGGCTTCAAGAGGATTCATGATTTTCATCGCTTCGATAATACCTAAGGTATCGCCAGCTTGCACTTTTTGACCGACCTTTACAAACGGCGGATCATTAGGACTTGGTGCAGAATAAAACACACCAACCATTGGTGATGTCTCAACGCTACCAGCTTTAACAGCTGTTTTTGCGTCAGCAGCGATAGGAGCCGCGCCAGCAGTAGGAGCAGCCATCATCGTTGGTGCAGGTGCATCATAGTGACGTGTCAAACTGATGTGTTCGTCGTCTGAGCTGATTTCTAAGTTAACCAGTTCACTTTCTTCCATGAGGGCGATTAGGGTACGTATTTTTTCGATATCCATAATTTTATTTTTGCCTTGTACTAAATTCAAGAAATAGTGTAACTAAATATTGTGTAGGTAATTGCTAATGATACCTATATTCACGGCAATGAGCAATCGATGTACAGTTGTTAACTGAGTTTTTTTACATATTATGACGTTAGTACTCTTACGCGTAAGAAATATCTAATAAATTATCATAGTCTAAGTGGCTACTTAGCGCCAGTCCCAGTGATGAGTAACGGTTATTAGATGCTAATAGATGCTATTCGTTATGACATTCGGATGGTTTTATATCAACAAAGCCACACTATCAGCCCCATAAAGCTGTCAAACGCTTTTGTTGATAGCGCAGACGTAATGTCAATAAAATAGAAGCTAGGAATAGTCCAGTAATTAATGCCATCCAAAATCCCTCTGGCCCAAGATCAGTGAAGCGCACCAAGTATATACCAAGCGGTAAAGCAACGATCCAATAACAAAATAGCGTGACCCACATCGGTATAGTGGTGTCTTGCATACCGCGTAATATGCCTGCAACATTCACTTGCCAGCCATCAAACAGCTGATAAGCCAGTGCAAAAATAAGTAAGTGCATGGCTTGGGCCCTGACGACTGGGTTGTCAGTGAAAGCCGCTGCCAATTGTGGTCTAAATAGCCAAACGCCGAGCATAGAAGTCAAAGCAATCATGACAGTCCATATTAGACCAGTGGCCTGCACCTGACGTAATGCCAAAAGGTTTTTTTCGCCAAAGCGATTGGATATCATGATGGTTAGCGCCATCGCGACCGATATAGGTATCATAAACAGCTGCGAGGTCACTGCTAATGCTACTTGATGCGATGCCGTTGCCAACTCACCTAGTGGACTGATAACGAGTGCCCCTAAGCTAAATAGGCTGGCTTCAAAAAAGATAGAGACGCCGATAGGAATACCAAGCTTAAGTAGCTTTTTGATTTGTGCACGATTGGGGCTGGCGAAACCATAAAAAAAGCGCGTAGTAGCAAATTGCTTACGCTTAGTAAAGCTGGTATAAGCACCAAGTAATAGGACATTTATCCATAGTACCATGGCCGTTGCGATCCCGCAGCCTGCGCCGCCAAGCTCAGGCATACCAAACAAACCATGAATAAAAATATAGTTCAGTGGTATATCTGCCAATAGCCCAATGATGCTGATAATAGTGACTGGCTCAGGCCGACCAAGCGCCTCGCAATAACTACGCAACACCGCATAGACTGCCAAGGCAGGGAAACCGAACGATACACCATGCAAGTACTGCGTCGCTATGGGCTGAATATTTTCAGGTACTCCCATTACCCCAAGGATGTTGGGGGCTAAATTGACAATGATAAAACCAAGAATACCAATGACACCAGCCGTCCATAAAGACTGCTGGGTAATATGTGGGACTTGGTCATGTTTGTTTTGACCGACTGCTTCACCAATGAGTGGCGTGGTAGCAATTAAAATACCAGTGGCTAATAAAAACAGAGGCAGCCAAATGCCAGAGCCAACGGCCACGGCGGCCAAATCAAGTGCAGAGACTTGACCGGCCATAATGGCATCAACAACACCAAGCGCTGCCTGACAAAATTGAGTAATCAAAATAGGTAGCGCGAGCACGCCTAAGCGTAAACTGTAGCTCTTGAAATCTCTAAAAGATAATGGGAAAGCCATAGTGAGCAACTTTTTATTCTTTACGGTAATTATTTTTGTTAAAAAATGGTATTGATGAGCAAATACTGCCGTTAATAAATGAATAGTAAGACAGTAATGTAGTATAGTCAAATGACTTCAAAAATGTTATAAAACAAATCAACTAAACGATTACCA
>NZ_RRYX01000081.1:0-13999 GCF_014861375.1 Psychrobacter sp. FME5
TTCTCTTTGTTGTGGTAAACAAGAGTGTAAGGCGTTGCTTATTTTTTTCAACTATTTCCCAATTCTATACAGCCCCTAGTAAGCCCATTGTACTTAGCTTGCTAAACCAAAAAAGATTGCAAGTAAGCGTGTATGGTTTTGCTATAATAACATTTTGTTTTACTCGCTATTAGGATTTTCAGTTATGTCAGAGAACGCTAGCATTACTACTAACCCAACACCCCTTTTACAAGATACTTTTACGGTAGGAAGCCGTACATTTTCTTCTAGGCTGTTGGTAGGCACAGGCAAGTATAAAGATATGACTGAAACTGGCGATGCTATTGGAGCATCGGCAGCAGAGATTGTCACCGTCGCCATTCGTCGTACCAATATTGGACAAAATAGCAATGAGCCCAATCTACTGGATGTGATTTCGCCTGATAAATACACCATACTGCCGAATACCGCGGGTTGTTTTGATGCGGAAACCGCCATTCGTACTTGTAAACTTGCTCGCGAGCTATTGGGCGGGCATAATTTGGTGAAGCTTGAAGTATTGGGTGATGAAAAAACGCTTTACCCTAATATCACTGAGACCCTAAAAGCAGCCAAAGTGCTGATTGATGATGGCTTTGAAGTCATGGTATATACCTCAGATGACCCTATCGTGGCGCAAGAATTAGAAAGCATGGGCTGCGTGGCCATTATGCCGCTTGGTAGCTTGATTGGTTCAGGCCTTGGTCTGCTCAATCGTCATACGCTAAGCCTTATTATCGAAAATGCCAAAGTACCAGTATTGGTCGATGCAGGCGTCGGTACCGCTTCTGATGCTGCCATTGCCATGGAGCTGGGCTGTGATGGTGTGCTGATGAACTCAGCGATTGCCAGTGCGCAAAACCCAGTGATGATGGCGCAGGCCATGAAACATGCTGTTTGGGCAGGACGTCAGGCTTTCTTAGCGGGCCGTATGCCGATGCGCAAGATGGCCATTGCCAGCTCGCCACAGACAGGATACTTTTTCCAATAGTTTTTTAATTGAATAACAATTATTACCTTAATAGTTTTTAATAAAAAATCAGCTATAAAATAATAATAAATGCAGCAACACTCATTTAAATTATTGTCATAAAAGGATTTATTATGCGACTTCTCACCGCAGTCGACCAGTTATTTTTACTTCTTGAGTCGCGTAAACAACCCATGCACGTCGGCGGCTTGTTTTTATTTGAATTACCGGAAAATGCGGACAGTGGTTTTGTCTGTCAACTGGTAAAACAGATGCAAGACTCTGATGTACCACCCACTTTTCCTTTTAACCAAGTACTTGAACACTTAATTTTTTGGCAAAAAGATAAACACTTTGACGTTGAGCATCACCTGCATCACGTGGCGTTACCACAGCCTGCACGGGTACGCGAGCTGCTGATGTACGTGTCAAGAGAACACGGTCGCCTTTTAGACCGCGCCATGCCGCTATGGGAATGCCATGTGATTGAGGGTATTCAGCCTGAAAGTGAAGGCGCTCCTGAACGTTTTGCCTTATATTTCAAAATTCACCATTCGTTGGTTGATGGCATCGCTGCCATGCGCTTGGTTAAAAAGTCTCTATCACAATCACCTACCGAGCCCGTAACCCTACCAATTTGGTCATTAATGGCGCGTCATCGTAACCAAGTCAATGCCATACTGCCTACCGAAAAATCCATTAGAAATATTCTTAAAGAACAACTATCTACTATCAAACCTGTATTTACCGAACTGCTAGACAACCTAAAAAACTATGGTGATGATGGTTATGTGGGTACTTTTGATGCACCAATGAGTATTTTAAATAAACGTATCTCAGCATCACGGCGGATAGCGGCACAGTCTTATGACATACAGCGTTTTAACGACATCGCCGAAAGGCTAAAAATCAGCAGAAACGACGTCGTGCTAGCGGTTTGTGCTGGTGCCATTCGTCGTTATTTAATATCGAGGGACGCATTGCCTAGCAAGCCATTAATTGCTTTTGTGCCGATGTCGCTACGTACTGATAATAGTATATCGGGCAATCAGCTGTCATTTGTATTGGCCAATTTAGGCACGCATTTAGACAATCCATTGCGCCGGATTGAGTTGATTCACCGTAGTATGAATAATGGCAAGCGCCGCTTCCGCCGCATGAATCAAGCACAAGTCATCAACTATAGTGTGATCGCTTATGCTTGGGAAGGTATCAATCTAGCCACTGGCTTATTCCCTAAGAAACAAGCGTTTAACCTTATCATTTCTAACGTTCCTGGGTCTGAGAAGCCACTATATTGGAATGGCGCGCGCTTGCAATCTTTATATCCTGCTTCTATCGTGTTCAATGGACAAGCAATAAATATAACCTTAGCCACGTATTTGGACAAGATTGAGTTTTGTATTACCGCTTGTAGCAAAGCATTACCGCATATACAAGATATGCTGACGCTAATAGAAGAAGAGTTAACCTTATTAGAAACGACCAGTAAAGAGCTCGAATTTGAAGGTATCACCGTCAAAGACAAAAGTACTAAACAAACAAAAAAGCTGGCGCCATAATGGCACCAGCCTTTTCTTTTTAATATTTAACACTTAATACTGCAAATAAATATTAAAATTTATACAGCGTCGCCCCACGTTGGTACGACCACCTGCATCAACGGTTTCAGTAATTTGACGTTACAGGCAAAGATAGAGCCTGAGGTCATCGAGTTGTGCGCGCCAGTATGATCAACGACCACACCGCGTGCTTCGGTCACGATAAGCTCACCGGCGGCGATATCCCAAGGCTTGATAGACATCTCAAAATAACCATCAAAACGACCCGCCGCCACATAGCATAAATCAAGTGCTGCTGAGCCTAAACGGCGAATTTGTCCACCTTCCTCTGAGATTTTCTGCAAGCTTTCAAAATGCTCTTTGGCATAAGAAATCACTTCACCATTACGCTTACGTTCTAGAGGATGACCTGTGGTAAATAAACCACCATCAATGGTTTTGCGTTCGCTGACATTGATACGGCGCTGGTTGAGACGAGCGCCTTTACCACGGCTGGCAGAGAACATCTCATCACGAACAGGATCATAGATGACCCCGTGTTGGGTGACGCCTTTATGCTGTACGGCGATAGACACACAAAACTGTGGTACGCCATGAACGAAGTTTTTGGTGCCATCTAGCGGATCAATAATCCAGCACCAGTCAGCATCTTCGCCGATGCCTTCTTGCATACCGAACTCTTCACCCAAAAACGAATGATTTGGATAGCTGGCTTTTAGCGTCTCAATCGTTAGCTCTTCGCTGAAGCGATCGATACGTGTGACCAGTCCATCAAGTCCTTTGGACTCAATATCCAACTCGATTTTGTGGCGGTTATGATGCGCATATAAAATTTCTTTACCAACTTTTTCAGCAGTACGCGCTGCGATGACGACCATGGGTTCCATAAATAACCTATTTGCTTGATGAATGAATATAACATTTACTTGATGAATGAATGTCAAAAATAAGACCAAATTTGTGCCCACAACAAGCCAACTAGACTGGCCGCATCACACCCATAACTATGCGCTTTAAAAAACCTGCCTTTTAAAAACGACAACCGCATTATACTAAAATTATTCGATAAAAACGAAAAAGCCACGACCTTCGCCAAGCCCACCCAATATTTAGGTAGCCATCACAAACTGCGCAAGTTGTAAAAAAGTCAGCACCTACGGCTAGCAGGCGTTCGCTCTATCGATCGAGCTTTTATCTATTGCAAGCAACACACGATTCAAATCAAATATGACTTATGACAACAGTTGCTTAAGCTGTATCACCACACCCTGAACGTCTAACCCGCAGTCAGCCATTTGTTCCGCTTGCGAACCGTGCGCAGCAAAGCGATCGGGAATTCCAATATTGCGAATGGCGGGACGGCTATGTTTAAAGGCAGGCGACTCATTGAGCAAATACTCATTTACCGCACTACCCGCGCCGCCCATAATCATATGTCCTTCCAAGGTTGCAATATGAGTAATGCCTTTTGCCAATAACGCTTCTAATAATTCAGTGTCTAAAGGCTTTACCCAGCGCATATTGACCACATGTATCTGGCACTCGTCTTCAGCATACGCCTCAATAATATTTTCTGCGGCTTGTTGGGCGGTAGCAACCATAGTACCAAATGCCAATAGCGCCAGTTTTTTAGGCGCATCATCGCTACCTAATACTGACTCTATAACAGCTTCACCGATATTATAAACTTGTGCTGGTTGTTCGATAATTGCGCCAGTACCGACGCCACGTGGATAACGTACTGCTGTGCAGCCATCATATTCATAGCACGTATTGAGCAAGTGGTAGCATTCGTTCTCATCTTTTGGCGCGGCAATCAGCATATTTGGCACGCAGCGTAAAAAGGCAAAATCAAATACGCCCGCATGCGTTGCGCCATCTTCACCCACCAAACCGGCACGATCGATGGCAAACATGACATCGAGATTTTGCAACGCCACATCATGAATCAGCTGATCGTAACCACGTTGTAAAAACGTCGAATAAATCGCCACAATCGGCTTAACACCTTGAGTTGCCATACCAGCAGCTAGCGTGACGGCATGTTGCTCAGCAATCGCCACGTCAAAAAAGCGTTCTGAGAATTGACGAGCAAACTCAATCATCCCCGAGCCTTCTTCCATAGCAGGTGTTATACCAAGCAATTTGTCATCTTCAGCAGCTTTGTCACATAGGAACTGCCCAAACACTTCGGAGTATTTTAAAGCAGGTTTGTTTATAACTTGGCTGTCTTGTGACGTTTCTGTCGCGCTACTTTCGTTACCTTCAGCTGGCAACCTGCCGATAGCGTGATAGCCGACTGGGTCTAATTCAGCTGGGGCAAAACCTTTACCTTTGGTGGTATAAATATGGACTAAAACAGGGCCTTTTACTTGCTTTGCAATCGATAATACTCGCAGCAGCTCAGGGATATTGTGCCCATCAAATGGACCAAAATAAGTAAAACCAATCGCTTTAAATAAGTTGTCTTCTAGCTGCGGGACATCGCGCATCTCTTTATGACGTTTACGGCGATCAAAGCTCTTCATATCAGGGCGATGGCGTAAGATAGGCTCACCTACATCAGAGATATCAACTTGATAACCGGACTCCCAAAGCATCGCTAAATGCCGTGAAAAGCCACCGATAGAACAGGATATGGACATATCATTGTCATTTAAAATGACCAATAAATCCGCATCTTGCTGCACCGCATCATTCATCGCCTCAAAAGCCATACCACCTGTCATCGCGCCATCGCCAATAATACACGCGACCGTTTGCGTACGACCTTGATAACGCAGCGCTAAACTCATGCCCAAGCCAGCTGAGATTGAAGTGGATGAATGGCCAACGCCAAAGGTATCGTAGTCGGACTCTGCACGCTCAGGAAAAGCAGTCAAACCATCTTTTGAGCGAATGGTGCTAAGCTTATCGCGGCGACCTGTCAATACTTTATGCGCATATGCTTGGTGACCCACGTCCCAGACAATCTGATCTTGGGGGGTATCTAAAAGATGATGTAACACAATGGTTAGTTCAACCACCCCTAAATTGGCGCCGAAATGCCCACCGCTTTGACCTGCGGAATACAACAAAAAAAGCCGCAGCTCATCAGCCAATGTAATAAGCTCAGCGGTTGTAAATATATCAAGATCGGCTGGCGTAGCAATACTGTCAAGCAAAGGCGTATGGGGACGCTCGCGTGGAATCACAGCATAGGCTTGCTGTAAGTTCGACAGTTGGGCAGGAGTATCGGCAGCTGGCGCAGATACGGACTGAGACTGTGGGGAATGAATTGACTGCTGCATAAACCGTAGATACCTACCAATCTGCTGACAAGACGTTGTCTTAGTGCGTAATACTCACTAAGGCAACGCCAATAATATCCACATCGTTATCGATGTAATTAACCATATAATTGTTCATAAAACCATAAGCTATCCATGCAACTTTTATAAAAATAGCTGTGCTGCACCTAACCGCAAATACGCTGTCATAATGGCGCCATGGAACATTGCTCTGACGCTTTCATACCAAGGGACGATATTATGCCTTATTATTTTGCATCGATACCGGATGTTAGTGACGACATAGTAATGTAAGGGCAAAGACTTGTCACTGTATCCGTCAAAATAGTATGGCATAATAGCATTTTTTTTGAATTATCGCTTTAATCATCGTGCGTCGTTTGTGAACTTTGTGTGTTATTTATAATAAATACCATCAGCGCGCGCTCTACCGCCACGACTATCGGCTTATGCAGGATATTAATGTCATATCAACTTATCACTAGCGCCAAACTACCGACTCGTCATGGCGAGTTTGATATTCATATCTTTGAAAATGAAGACGGTCAAGAGCACGTGATGCTGACCGTAGGTCTGTCTGTGATCGATCAAAATACGGGCGCCAGCAGTTTACCAAACGCATTTAACACGGTAACAAACCAAGGTAATGATACGCCAGCAGAGCGACCCATTCCATTAATTCGTATTCATTCCGAATGCTTAACGGGTGATGCTTTTAGCTCATTAAAGTGTGACTGTGGACCGCAGTTAAATACAGCAATGCAGGCAATACAAGAGACCGGTTGCGGGGCTATTTTGTATCTGCGCCAAGAAGGTCGCGGCATCGGTCTCACCAATAAGATTCGCGCCTATGCCCTCCAAGATCAGGGCCATGATACCCTAGATGCCAATCTCATGTTAGGCTTACCAGCGGATGCGCGCGTTTACGATATGTGCGGCCCGATGCTCGCCCATGTCGGCATAGATGCCGTACGCCTTATTACCAATAACCCCGATAAAGTCGCTTACTTAACAGAGCATGGCATTAATGTCGTTGAGCGAGTACCATTAGTAGTTGGGGTTAACGATATGAATGAAGCATATTTAGCAACCAAGCGCGACCGTATGGGGCACCTGCTAGATAAAGATTTCAATACCGCCATACACCTTAATAAATAGACATCAATAAATAAACATCAATAAATAGATATTTTATGAGTATTTCAAATAGTAATAATAAACAAGACCTGTCAGCGACAGACTCAACCATAGCAACCAATAACGACATTCTGCGCGTGCGTGAATTTTTAGTTGATTTGCAGGCGCGCATTTGCCAAGCGTTAGAGGCTCAAGAGCGTGACGGCAGCACTGATAACCAAACGCCCGCAGTCTTTGTTCCTGATGATTGGGAACGTCCTGAAGGCGGCGGTGGTCGCTCATGCGTGTTGGCAGATGGTCAAGTAATTGAAAAAGCGGGCGTGATGTTTAGTCATATTCACGTAAAAAACCTGCCTGCTTCAGCAACCGCCCGCCATCCAAATATCGCTGGTCGCAAAGCGCAGGCCATGGGTGTCTCATTGGTTATCCACCCCAAAAACCCTAATGTCCCGACTAGCCACGCTAATGTGCGTTTATTCGTGGCCGAAGCAGAGGATGAAGACCCTATTTGGTGGTTTGGTGGCGGCTTTGATTTGACTCCATTCTATCCAGTACTCGCTGACTGTGTGCATTGGCATCAAGTTTGTCATGATCTTTGTGCGCCTTTTGGCGACAGCGTCTATCCTGACTTTAAGCAATGGTGCGACGAATACTTCCATCTACGTCATCGCGATGAGCAGCGCGGTATCGGTGGTTTATTTTATGATGATGTCAATACAGAAAGTCGCGGCTGGGATTTCGAAACCTGCTTTAATTTTATGAAAGCGGTAGGTAACGGTTACCTTGACGGTATCATACCGATTTTTGAACAGCGTAAAGACGCACCTTACACCGAAGCTCAACGTGAATTTCAGTTATATCGTCGTGGCCGCTATGTCGAATACAATCTTGTTTATGACCGCGGCACGCTATTTGGACTACAGAGTAATGGCCGTATCGAATCCATATTGGTCAGTATGCCACCGCTTGCCAGCTGGCATTATCGCTTCGAACCGACTGAGGGCACACCTGAGTTTGAATTGACCGATTTTTACCTAAAACCACGCGATTGGTTGACTTTATAGTCGATATTGGCATAATGCCTTATCAATAATGACTGCTTGTCACAGTAATTTTAAAGGTCAGCTACCCATGCTGACCTTTGTTATTTAAGATAATAAAGGCGCGCTGATTTACACCAGTAATGACTATTTTGTTGAATATCATTCGATGATCTTAAGTCCTGATAGTGAATCAATTACAAGTATTTTACAAAAAGGCACCTTATTGCTCTATTTTCTTCAAGAATATTGGGGTCTAATTAGAAGTAATATGTCTGTAAAAAGAGGTTTTCAAAAAACAGTTTTTCGACCCATTGTTTTTTGATTAACAGAGCATATTAGCAAATTTTGAGATATTAATATTTTGTACAATAACAGATGTTTAAAAATATCCCTTAAAAACTTATTCCAACAGCAGCAATTTAATCAGGTGACGAGCATTTATGCTACGCCACCTTTTTATTAGCCACGTATAAAGGAGCAGTACACATGGCCCAGATCTCTAACCAAAAATCATTGAAGTCTATCTTTGGTATCACGTTGATGGCAGCAATCTTAGGTCTAACCGCCTGTAGTAAGCCAGTCGACCCTGAAGTTAAGGCCCGTCAAGACATCATGAAAAACTTTGGCGATGCAATGAAAGTGATGGGTGGCATGGCCAAAGAACCTGATACTTTTGATGCAGAAGTATTTAAAGAGCAAGCAGCGTTTTTAGCAGAAGAATCTAAAAGCCCTTGGGGTCATTTTGAAAACCCAGAAACCATGGGTAATGCCAAAGAAGCGGTATGGTCGGATGCTGATGGTTTCAGTGCTGAAGCCGACAACTTCCAAAAAGTCACTGCTGAATTAAATACAGTCGCTCAAACAGCGACCAGCATTGATGGTGTTATGCCTGAATTCGGTAACGTTGGAGATAGCTGTGAGTCATGTCATACCGACTTTAAAGTGGAAAAAGACTAATTAGCTCTACAGCTCTGCGCTGATACAATAAAATAGCGCAATAAAGCAATACCGTAAAAAAGCCACCGTATCATGAGATATAGTGGCTTTTTTATTGGATTTTTTGGCTAAATAGACTTATCCGAGTTGTTTATTCCAGTAGCACTCGTATCGGTTTTAAAGTAAATCAACTATGGCATGTTATTGTTATAAAACTCAGTTTCATTTTTTTGATCATTAATACCACTTTGTTCATTAACTTTATTGACGATGGCATCGACTGATGGATCACTCAAATCTATGGTACGTACGGGGAAAGGCATATTCACCCCTGCGGCATCCAATGCTATTTTAATTTCTACAATCACTTGATGCGTCGAGGCGACTTTATTGGCCTGCGTGCCATCTTCAATAAACCAGCGCACCATTAAATCAATCGTAGAGTCACCAAAGCCGGTGGCAATCACGCTCGGCTTAGCTTTTTTGGATACACTGTCCGCTTTATCCAATGCCTGTATAATCTCCGCTTTTGCCGCCTCGATATCGTCTTCATAACCAATACCGACCGCCACTTGTAGGCGGCGCTGCTTATACGCCGTATTAACGGTCAATACTGAAGTATAGAGGTCTGAGTTGGGAATAACCACTTGACGACCGTCATACGTTTTAATGGTCGTGGCACGGATTTTGATGTCTTCAACCGTTCCTTCGTAATCGCCTGACACAATCTGATCACCGATACGAAATGGCTCAGACAGGAGTAACAAAATACCAGATAACAAGTTTTGAAAGATATCTTTAAAGGCAAAACCTATCGCGACCGAACCGATACCGAGCGCCCCAATCAGCTTGGCAGGGGTAAACCCTGGTACGGCAACGACCATGGCGATCATAAAACCAATAAAGACAATCAGTGCACCGCCGACTCGCTGAAACACTTTCACTAAGTTTTGATGTCGACTGCGGCTGCCCAAAAGCTTGTATACGATTTTTTTGAAGACAATCGATAAAAACCAGAAAAGTAGAATGACAACGATTGCTGCGACAAAATAGGGTATACGCTCTACAAAGCCCACCACTATCTCATTTGCCGAATCGATAATGCTTTGATAGCTCAATGCATCAGCCGTTGACGATACAGCAGCTGTCTCGGTATTTACTATCGTTTCTGCCTCAGAGGTAGGCATTTAAGTGTCACTCCTTTAATTATTTTTCTCGTTATCAACTGGTTTTTAACTTGTATGAGCAAGCGTTGCTTATAGGGTGTGTTGAAATTTAGGATGTGTTGAAATTTAACCCATCAAATCGGCTTGTACAATTTCAATCCAGTAGCCATCGACGTCTTTGATAAAGGCAATATTTTTCATGCTACCATCTTCTGGGCGTTTTTTAAATTCGACCGCATTTTTATCAAACCAAGCGACCGCATCTTCTAAATTAGGCACACTAAAGCAAATATGACCAAAACCTTGTGGCTCTTGGTTGCCATCATGATAGCTAAAATCTGCTTGGGTTTCGGTACCATAATTATGGGTAAGCTCTAGAATACCGCGCTGACGAAAGGCAAAAACCTCTAAATCATCCCCCGATGGTAGATTTTCACGCTCGCTCTCGGTTAATTTAGCTAAAAAGTATAAATCAAAACCCATGTCAGGGAATTTTTTGACCGCAAGTAACGTCATCCCAAGAACGCCCGTATAAAACGCCAACGATTTAACAGGGTCTTTGACTCGCAGCATGGTGTGATTAAAGGTAAAGCCTGTGGTTTGACCTGAGATAGACTGAATACCATCGACATTTACGCTACTAGCTGGCTGAGCGATTAGTGGCTCATTATTATTGTTATCGGTGGCTGAACCTGTATTTGAATGAGAAGAGGAAACAGACGAAGAAATAGACATAACTATCCTAATATTGACAAAGTAGAGAGTTTTAAGACGAGCGAGCAACCGTTATGGTGCCCGCTCAGCCTTCTATCATAATAAAAAAACGATGCAAGGGTTGATAAGGTTTTGTAAGAGCACACTTGGTATGCCCTGTCTACAATACTGATTAGCTGTCTAAAAAGCGTACCGTACCCGTCTCTAAATTATACTCCGCGCCCACCACCAGCAATTGTCCACTATTGGTTAAATCCTCTAGCGCGCGCGAGCCATGCTTAAGCTGGCTAACTGACATGCGCACGTTGGCACGGATAGAGCGGTCGACCAACTCATCTGCATCGACGTCTTGACCATTAGCGGTGGCAAGCTCATGCAAGTTATAAACGCTTGGGCGGATACGGTCAACGATGGACTGCAAATTGGGAGAGTAGTTTTGCTCCGGATTAATAAGCGTCTCCACGCAAGCGGTGACCGCGCCGCAATGTGAATGACCCAACACCACCACCAGCTTAGTGCCAAATTTTTCGGCCGCAAACTCAATCGAGCCAATCTGTGATGGCGCCACCACATTACCCGCCACTCGGATGACGAATAAATCACCCAAGCCTTGGTCAAATACAATCTCAACGGGGACGCGTGCATCCGAGCAGCCCAAAATAATGGCGATAGGATCTTGATCATTGATGAGTTCTGGGCGCTTTTGCATACAGGGATCAGTACTGGTCAAACTATCAATGTAACGTACATTGCCTTCTTTGAGCAGTGCCAGTGCTTCTTGACCAGTTTTTGGGCGGTTACTGTTAGGCATAAAGAGTCCTTTTTTATAAAAATGATTAAAATTATGAATTGCTCTAGCAGCCTGCTTTTCATACCAGCTTATCTTTTAAGCTCAGTCGTCTGCTATGGCAAATATTGTTGTATTTAACATACACAAAATTATTGTATAGGAACCAAACCAAAAAAATAGTAAAAATTCTTTATTTTAACTTGATTGCTTGCTTTGCTGCTGTCGCAAAATACTTTGAAATAAACGTACTAAATATACATATAGCTGATTCACTTTAAAACTGATACGAGTGCTACTGGAGTAAATTTTTCGCAGCCTCTGTCACGCCTGCGAACAGCAAGCAAGAAAAATTTACTCCAGTAGCACGGGATTATTGACGTGTCGATTTTATTTAGAACGGACTATAGTTAAGATGGATAAAAACCGTAAAAAATAAGTGGAAGGCGTTTAAAGTAACTTTACATGGCTTAAAGCCCAAACCAACCCACAGATAACGAACTTGCACTGATTTCTAGCAAGGGTTTGTTATAATACTCAGCAACCAAATGCCGTATCCATTCATAGTTTATGGCCATATTGATCTTTTGGTATTTTAGGAAGCAAGCTTATGACCGAATCAAACTCACAGATGCCTACCACTGCGCCATCCAACACTGACAAGGTGCTACTGCAACTGACTGGTCTGAAAAAAACCTATGATCAAACGGAAGTATTAAAAGACATCAATCTCGATATCAAGCATGGTGAATTTTTAACCCTGCTTGGACCATCTGGCTGTGGTAAAACCACATTGCTACGGTTGATTGCCGGTTTTGAGCAACCAGATGCAGGGGCGATTTATCTCGATGGGGTACAGATGGCAGGCTTGCCAGCGGATAAGCGGCCAGTCAATACCGTATTCCAGCAATATGCATTATTTCCGCATATGACAGTGGCGCAAAACGTCGCTTACGGTCTTAAGCTCAAAAAAGTCCCTAAAAACGAGATTCAAACCCGCGTGCGTGAAATGCTAGCGATGGTACAACTTGAACATCTTGCCAACCGCAAACCGCAAGACTTGTCTGGTGGTCAGCAGCAGCGCGTGGCGATTGCACGGGCGGTGATTAATCGCCCTAAATTGCTATTACTCGATGAGCCGCTATCGGCACTTGACCATAAGCTGCGCCTACAAATGCAGTCTGAGCTTAAGCGCCTGCAGCGTGAGCTGGGCATTACTTTTGTCTTTGTTACTCATGACCAAGAAGAAGCGCTATCGATGTCAGACCGCATCGCAGTGATGAAAGACGGCAAGTTTCAGCAAATCGGCACGCCTATTGAAATTTATGAAACCCCTGCCAATTTATTCACTGCCAAATTTATCGGTGAGACCAATCTATTTAAGGCTGAGGTCAAGGGCGTTTATCCTGAGCAGCCAGATCGTGATGGTCGGGTGACCAATGGACGGATCGAAGTCGAGGTTTGCGAGGCGCAAGCGCAAGATGGTCCGACTACCTTACGCAATCTACGCCGCCCGGACTTTGCCAACGATGTCCAAGTTGGCGATATCGTGAATTTATTGCTACGCCCTGAAGATTTACGGATTTACGATCCCAATAACGCCGAACATACTGGCCTACTAGGGCGGGTCATTGAAAGCAACTATAAAGGCAGCACCTTAGACTCCATTATTGAGCTGGAAAATGGCCATATTATTAAGGCGTCGGAGTTCTTTGATGAGGATGATCCAAGCTTTGATTATAAGTTAAATGAGGGCGTAAAAGTGTCATGGGTTGATGGCTGGGAATGGGTGTTGCCAGAAGATGCTACGCCTGATGACGAAAATAATAACCATATTAACCTAGCTGCCCAAAAGGATCTCACCTAATGGCACGTACTAGCGTCAGTAATAAAAGTCCTTTTCGTACGGCAACGCTATGGCTGATTTGGGGTTGGCTGCTTATCTTTGCGCTATTACCCAATATACTGGTGATTGCGGTCAGTTTTTTAACCCGTGATAGCACCGATTTTATTAGCCTACCTGTCAGTATCGATAGCTACGTGCGCATGATTGATCCCTTGTATTTTGGCGTATTTGTCCATTCATTATGGATGGCAAGTATCACCACGGTCATCTGCTTGCTGCTTGGCTACCCTTTTGCATGGCTAATCTCTAAAGTCAAAGCGCGGTGGCAACCGCTGCTCATGATGCTGTTAATCCTACCGTTTTGGACCAACTCTTTAGTGCGGACTTATGCCCTTAAATTGCTGTTTGCCAATAATGGTTTGATTAATAAATCACTACTGGCCATCGGAGTCATCGATACCCCTATTGATATTTTGGTGGTGTTCTAAAAAGTATGCTGGCATCAGACATAGCCATAATTGACATAGAAG
>NZ_RRYX01000082.1:0-13927 GCF_014861375.1 Psychrobacter sp. FME5
TTAGACGTTAAATAGTTAGCTAAAAAGCCATTCTCGAGAGAGGGTGGCTTTTTTTGTTAAGCTATACAGCGATGAAAAATAGCTTTTATAAAAATATGTTTATCAAAATAGTATTGATATGGTTTAACAAGCATAGCAATTTTATATCGGTTGTTTTGGGCGTTTATCATTAAAAATATCATTAATTGAATTAACCTAATTAAATATTGCCTTAAAACTTGCATTCTCATTAAAACCTTGTATAATTATCAGCCTTAACACCCATAGGCGATTGGCTCAATTGGTAGAGCATCGGTCTCCAAAACCGAGGGTTGTAGGTTCGAGTCCTACATCGCCTGCCATCTTCTTATTATATCTTTGTTGTACCTCCATCATCTCCGAAGCGAGTTCTTTATGAGCAATAATCAAGATAACCTCGAGAATAAGTTATCTGATGCCAAGGCGGGTGCTGGTGGAATGCTGTCTAAAGATAAGCACGTATCAGCGACAAATACATCTGCCGTTGAAATTGCCAAGACTGGCTCTATCAAAGATGTGATTTTGTGGCTATTAGCCGCAGCAGTTTTAATCGGTGCAACGTTAGTCAATCAATATCTACCCGGCTATTGGCAACCTGCCAATGATTTATGGGTACGTATTGCGATTATCGTTGCACTTTTTGTGTTTGCATTGGTCTGTTTGGCAATGACGCATCAGGGTAGTGCCTTTAAAACCCTATTAAAAGATGCTGCTGTCGAATTACGCCGTGTGACATGGCCTGGCAAAGACGAGACCTTTCAATACACATGGCAAACGATAGTCATGATTGCGATTGTTGGTTTTATCGTTTGGCTATTAGATAACTTTTTTAATTGGTTCGTGGGTATTTTTATTGGTTAATGTCGCGTATTAGCGAGTATTAACCCAAAATTACTTATAACGAATTAACTTCAACGACTTAACTTTAATGATCAGGAGCGTGATATGCGTTGGTATATTGTCCAAGCGTTTTCAGGATATGAAAAGCAAGTACAACGTTCATTAACTGATCGTATTAATCGTAGTGACTTCGCTGAGTCGTTCGGTGATGTATTGGTTCCTACTGAAGAAGTCGTCGAAATGAAAGACGGCAAAAAACGTAAAAGTGAGCGTAAGTTCTTTCCAGGCTATGTATTGATTCAGATGGAAATGAACGACAACACTTGGCACATCGTCAAAGATTGCCCACGTATTATGGGCTTTGTTGGCGGGACACCAGAAACGCCAGCACCGATTACCCAAGTAGAAGCTGATCGTATCTTGAACCGTCTCAATCAAACTGAAACCGACCCACGTCCTAAGACTTTATTTGAGCCCGGCGAAGAGTTGTTGGTTATCGATGGTCCATTCACTGACTTTAAAGGGTTGGTTGAAAAAGTGGATTATGAGAAGTCTAAGCTACATTTAACCGTAAACGTATTTAATCGACCGACTCAGGTCGAGCTTGAGTTTAGTAAAGTTGAAAAACTAGACTAAATAGCGGTATTAATTAACACGGTACTAATTGACACAGTATTCATCAACCGGGGAGCTGTTAATCAACCAGGTATTTATATATCACATTGATTTGGCGCTATTACCCATTTAGGAGAAAATCATGGCTAAGAAGATTGATGGTTACATCAAACTACAAGTGCCTGCAGGCAAAGCAAATCCTTCACCACCGATTGGTCCAGCATTGGGTCAAAAAGGCGTGAACATCATGGCGTTCTGTAAAGAGTTTAACGCTGCGACCTCAAGTCAAGAGCCGGGTCTACCGATTCCAACTGAGATCACTGTATACAGCGATAAGTCTTTTACCTTCATCATGAAATCACCACCAGCTGCGTACTTATTACGTAAAGCTGCTGGGATTACTAAAGGTTCTGGTGCGCCAAACACGGCTAAAGTCGGTAAAGTAACACGTGAGCAATTAGAAGAAATCGTCAAAACTAAAGACGCTGATCTAACTGCTGCTGATCTTGACGCTGCAGTCCGTACTGTTGCTGGCACCGCCCGTTCGATGGGTATTACCGTGGAGGGTGTATAATGTCTAAGCTAACCAAACGTCAAAAAGAAATTCAAAGCCGTATCGTACACGAAAAGCAATACACCATTGAAGAAGCGGTACAAATCTTAAATGATTTGCCAGCGCTAAAATTCAAAGAGTCTATTGATATCGCAGTAAACTTGGGCGTTGACCCACGTAAATCTGATCAAGTCGTACGTGGCGCTACCAACCTACCTGCGGGTACTGGTAAAACCAAACGCGTTGCTGTATTTGCTCAAGGCGCTGCTGCTGAAGCCGCTAAAGAAGCCGGTGCTGACATCGTTGGTTTTGAAGACCTAGCAGAAGAAATCAAAGCTGGTAACATGGACTTTGACATCGTTATTGCTGCTCCTGATGCAATGCGTGTTGTTGGTCAATTAGGTACAATCCTAGGCCCACGTGGTCTAATGCCTAACCCTAAAGTCGGTACGGTTACGCCTAACGTTGCTGAAGCGGTCACTAACGCTAAAGCTGGTCAAGCACAGTATCGTGTTGACAAAGCGGGTATTATCCACACGACTATCGGTCAAGTTGGCTTTACCGCTGAACAAGTCATGCAAAATGCGCAAGCGCTAATTGCTGACCTTAAGCGTGCTAAACCTGCTACTTCTAAAGGTACTTTTATTAAGAAAATTACCTTGTCTAGTACGATGGGTCCAGGTCTGATCATTGATCCAGTACCATATCGTATGGCTAAATAATTATATACGTGCTTAATATTTAACGATTTTGAATAAAAGCACAAACTATTTTAAAAATTAGGTCAGCGTAGCAAACGCTATGCTGTCTAAGACCGTAGGTAGAGAGCAGTTTAGAAGGATTAGAAATGGCTCTTTTGAGTTATTATTAATAACAATAAGCTGCTTTTGTTAATCGGCGACAGATGAAAATCTTAGTTGTCCTACGCAGACGGTGACCCACCCAGTTGTTGATAAGAGCCGATAGGGCAACCTATCACTTGATGTCATTCTGATAACGGTGCCGTAATCAGTCGTTATTCGTAGACTTTATCTTCATTAAGTTTACATATAACGTGTCGTATCAAGTCAGTCCAAGCGAGTGGTTTGATTATTGAAAACTTAGGTTTTAAGTGATTAAATACTCAGCTGATTGATAAGATTAAAGGAGTCAACTTATGGCATTAACGCTAGAGCAAAAACAACAAGTTGTGGCTGAAGTGTCTGAAGTTGCTGCTAATGCTTACTCAGCAGTAGCTGCCGAATATCATGGTATTGGTGTTGCAAAGCTTACTAAGCTGCGCGAACAAGCCCGTGAGAAAGGCGTTGTTTTGAAAGTGGTAAAAAATACCCTAGCAAAACGCGCTTTTGAAGGCACTAAGTTTGAGAGCATGTCAGACCGTATGACTGGTCCACTACTTTTGGCTTTCTCTATGGAAGACTTGGGTTCTGCTGCTAGAGTCGTTTTCGACTTCAGCAAAGAAACCAAGGCTTTAGAGACCAAATTGGTATCAGTTGGTGGTGTGGTTTATGGTCCAGAAGAGCTAGAGCGCGTATCGAAGCTACCAACTCGCGACGAAGCAATCTCTATCTTGATGGCTACTATGAACGCACCAGTGACCAAGCTTGTCCAGACTATGAACGCAGTTCCTGGCAAGTTCGTTCGCACTGTTGCAGCAATCAAAGACGCAAAAGAAGCTGCTTAATTGCTTGTTTTAACGTAACTTTGACATCGCTGATTGCACTTTATTGTCAACACTATTTGAAAATTTGGCAAGCAATCAAAGCGATATTAAAATCAATTAATTTTTATCAGATAACGGAGAGTTCTCATGGCACTATCTAAAGATGATGTGTTAAACGCAATCGCTGAAATGTCAGTAATGGATATCGTTGAATTAATCAGCGACATGGAAGAAAAGTTCGGCGTAACTGCTGCTGTAGCTGCTGCTGCACCTGCTGCTGCTGCTGAAGGTCCTGCTGCTGAAGAAAAAGACGAATTTGACGTTGTTCTTGCCAGCTTTGGCGAGAAGAAAGTTGGCGTAATTAAAGCCGTTCGTGAAGCGACTGGTCTTGGCCTAAAAGAAGCGAAAGATTTGGTTGAAAGCGCTCCAGCTCCAATCAAAGAAGGCGCAACTAAAGCTGAAGCTGAAGAGTTGAAAAAGAAACTTGAAGAAGTTGGTGCAACTGTTGAACTAAAATAAGTTTAACGCTGTACAAAAAAAGCTGGTAATGCCTTGCATTGCCAGCTTTTTTTTACTATAATTCGTAGCTTGACCTTTTGTGTCTGCCAATAGTCGTATCATAAGCGGTGGATACCCATCAAAAGGACAGACGATATACATGCAAGCACACATGCTAGTTTTTGAAATCAGTTAATATAAGCTAAACGTCCATAGATGTTTGGCATTTTTTTGTGTCTGCATACTTTCCTATTAACACTATAGTTTATACTGATTCTGAATGTTACTGATTCTGAAATTTATAGTTATCCCAGTTATTATTATTCTGAAAACGGTTCAATCTGAAAACGGTTCAATAAGTTATCTAGCATGGTTTTACTGTCGGTTTATAAGCTTGTAGACAGTAGATATCAGCGACGATATTGGTTTTGATAGCAGCTCGCTTAGTGAGTGGTTTAGATGAAATATTAACAAAAACTATCTCTGTGCGACAATATTAGTAAAATAAGCCCTCAGGGTGACATTTTACAAACAGTATGATATTGAATTTCTTGGTTTGGATGGTCATATAGATTGACTTAGATGACGATGACAAGATCGAATGAAGTGCGCTAAGTAAGCACTGATTAATGAAGTAGTAATTGACACAAAGATATGAGTTGAACACCAACACTTATTTTATATTATCGTTTACGTTGCTAGGTTTGTATAGTATTTATGCACGCCAGCCACGCTTTTAATTTGTTTCCACGTTTACTGTAAGGACTCTCGATGGCATATTCTTATACTGAAAAAAAGCGTATTCGCAAAAGTTTTGCTGAATTGCCCACTGTGATGGACATTCCCTATTTACTGTCTATCCAAGTAGATTCTTATGAGCAATTTTTGCAAGAGCACAAAAAGCCAAAAGCTCGTGAGAATACTGGTTTGCAAGCTGCGTATTCCTCTATTTTCCCAATTGAGAGTCACTCTGGTAACGCAGAGCTGCAATTCGTTGAATATTATTTAGGAACGCCTGAATTTGATGAGCGTGAGTGTATCTTACGTGGCTCAACGTTTGCTGCGCCTATGCGTGTCAAAATTCGTCTGATCATCAAAGACAAAGACAGCAAAGATAAAGACAGCAAAGCGGCGATTAAAGACATCCGTGAGCAAAGCGTCTATATGGGTGAGATGCCATTGATGACGGCAAACGGTACTTTTATTATCAATGGTACTGAGCGTGTTATCGTTTCTCAGCTACATCGTTCACCTGGTGTGTTCTTTGACCATGATAAAGGTAAGTCGCATTCGAGTGGTAAGGTGCTTTATAACGCCCGTATCATTCCTTACCGTGGCTCATGGTTAGACTTTGAGTTTGATGCCAAAGATTTGGTTTTTGCTCGTATTGACCGTCGTCGTAAACTACTGGCGTCTATTATTTTACGTGCTTTAGGTTTAACCACTTCTGAAATCTTAGATTTGTTCTTTGACAAAGTAGCCGTTTATAAAGGTGAAGAGCAGTTCGAGATTGATTTGGTTGCCGATCGCCTGCGTGGTGAGATGGCTCAGTTTGATATCGTATCACCAAAAGGTGACGTCATCGTAGAGCAGGGCAAACGTATTAATGCGCGCCGTATCCGTCAGCTTGAAGAAGCGGGTATGACCAAGATTGCTATACCTGACGAATATCTATATGAGCGTATTTTAGCTGAAGATATCGTGGTTAACGATGAAGTAATCGCTAAAGCCAACACCCTAATTGACCATGAACTATTGGTTAAATTAAGTGCGTTTGAAGCCAGTGAATCTATCAAAGAATTCAGTATTCTATTCACTAACGATATCGATCAAGGCAGTTATATTGCCGATACGCTACGCGCTGATAGCACTTCAAGCCGTGAAGAAGCATTGATTGAGATTTATAAAGTTATGCGTCCAGGTGAGCCACCAACGGTTGAAACTGCTGAAAAACTATTTGAAAGCATGTTCTTTAACGCTGATCGTTATGACTTATCGAATGTCGGTCGTATGAAATTCAACCGCCGTTTAGGTCTTGAATTTGACAACACTGATAACCCTGATATTCAGCGCGAACGTAGTGTATTGACCAATGACGATATCGTTAATGTGCTTAAAGAGCTGGTTGAAATCCGTAATGGTCGCGGCGAAGTCGATGATATTGACCATTTAGGTAACCGCCGTATTCGCTCAGTAGGCGAGATGGCAGAAAACCAATTCCGTGTTGGCCTAGTGCGTGTTGAGCGTGCCGTTAAAGAGCGTTTAAGCTCAGCTGAATCTGATAACTTGTCACCACAAGACTTGATTAACTCCAAGCCTGTAGCGGCTGCGGTTAAAGAATTCTTTGGTTCAAGCCAGTTGTCACAGTTTATGGATCAAAACAATCCATTGTCAGAAGTGACGCATAAACGCCGTGTATCAGCACTAGGACCTGGTGGTCTGACCCGTGAGCGTGCAGGCTTTGAAGTACGTGACGTACATGATACCCATTATGGTCGTGTATGTCCGATTGAGACTCCTGAAGGTCCAAACATTGGCCTTATTAACTCACTAGCGACTTTTGCTAAGACCAACAGCTTTGGCTTCTTAGAAACGCCGTATCGCCGTGTGGTTGACGGTAAAGTTACGGATATCATTGAGTATCTATCAGCGATTGAAGAAGTGGGCACTGTGATTGCACAAGCCGACTCGCCAATGACTGAAGATGGTGCGCTGTCTGATGAGATGGTCAGTGTGCGTAGCTATGGTGAATTCGTGCGTATGCCACCAGAAAAAGTGACGCATATGGATGTGTCGCCAAGTCAGGTGGTATCGGTAGCAGCAGGTCTAATTCCGTTCCTAGAGCATGATGATGCTAACCGTGCCTTGATGGGCTCAAACATGCAACGTCAAGCGGTTCCAACGCTACGTGCTGATAAGCCGTTAGTTGGTACAGGCATGGAGCGTCACGTTGCGCGTGACTCTGGTGTTTGTGTGGTTGCTAAGCGTGGCGGTGTGATTGAAGACGTTGATGCATCACGCATTGTCGTTCGTGTTAATGAAGATGAAATGGTCGCTGGTGAAGCGGGTATCGATATTTATAACTTGATCAAATACACACGCTCAAACCAAAACACTTGTATTAACCAACGCATCATCGTTAACCAAGGCGATGAGATTGCCTTTGGTGATATCTTAGCCGATGGTCCATCAACGGATCTTGGTGAGCTAGCATTGGGTCAAAACATTCGCATCGCCTTTATGCCTTGGAATGGTTATAACTTCGAAGATTCGATCTTGTTATCTGAGAAAGTGGTGAAAGAAGATCGTTTCACTACCATTCATATTCAAGAATTGACTTGTGTGGCGCGTGATACCAAGTTAGGTACTGAAGAAATCACTGGCGATATTCCAAACGTTGGTGAAGCCGCACTTTCTAGCCTTGATGAAGCAGGTATCGTTTATATTGGTGCTGAAGTGGATGCTGGTGATATCTTAGTCGGTAAAGTCACACCAAAAGGTGAGACCCAACTAACACCAGAAGAGAAACTACTACGGGCTATCTTTGGCGAAAAAGCTGCTGATGTTAAAGACACGTCGCTACGTGTACCAATATCAAGCAAAGGTACGGTTATCGACGTACAAGTCTTTACCCGTGACGGTGTTGAAAAAGATGCGCGCGCCCGTGCCATCGAAAAATTACAGCTCGATAGCTATCGTAAAGATTTAAAAGAAGAGCTACGTATCTTTGAAGAAGCAGCTCGTGGACGTATTGGTAATCTTTTAGATGGCCAAAAAGTCAGCGGCGGTTCTGGTCTAAAAGCTGGTACGGTGATGGCATTGGCTGATATGAAAGATATGAGCCTTGAGACTTTGCTTGATATCCAGCCAGTTGAAGAAGAAATCTCTGAGCGTCTAACGCAAATCGCTGATTATTTAGTTGATAAGCAAAAAGACATCGATGTGAAATTTGCTGAGAAAAAACGCAAATTAACGGCTGGTGATGACTTACAACATGGCGTACAAAAAATCGTTAAGGTCTATCTAGCGGTTAAGCGTCGTATTCAGCCTGGTGATAAAATGGCGGGTCGTCATGGTAACAAAGGTGTGGTATCGCGCATCATGCCAGTTGAAGATATGCCTTATGATGAACACGGCAATACCGTCGACATCGTACTGAATCCGCTTGGTGTACCATCGCGTATGAACATCGGTCAGGTTCTAGAGACGCATTTAGGGATGGCGGCGAAAGGCTTGGGTGAAAAGATTGACGGCATGCTAAAAGCGCAAGCCGCCATCAAAGAGTTACGTGAGTTCTTAGATAAAATCTATAACAAAGTTGGCGGCGAACAAGTTGATCTTGATAGCTTAAGCGATGATGACATCATGGCACTATCGGCTAACTTACGCGGCGGTGTTCCCATGGGCACGGCGGTATTTGATGGCGCACATGAGCATCAGGTCAAAGACTTGCTAGAGCTTGCAGGTATGGATCGTGATGGTCAGCAGACATTGTATGACGGCCGTACCGGTCAGAAATTTGACCGTAAAGTGACGGTTGGCTACATGTATATGCTCAAACTCAACCACTTGGTTGATGACAAAATGCATGCGCGCTCGACTGGCTCTTACTCACTAGTCACGCAGCAGCCGCTCGGTGGTAAAGCGCAATTTGGTGGTCAGCGTTTCGGTGAGATGGAAGTGTGGGCACTAGAAGCTTATGGCGCGACTTATACGCTACAAGAAATGCTGACGGTGAAGTCGGATGACGTTGAAGGCCGTACCCGTATGTACAAAAACATCGTCGATGGTGAGCAGTATATGGATCCAGGTATGCCTGAATCGTTTAACGTACTGACCAAAGAAATCAAATCACTGGGTATTAATATTGAGTTAAAACAAAGCCACTAATGTAATTAATAATTAAGCAACGCAGCATAATTGATTACAACCTTAGTTATTGACCAAAAGCAGCACGCTTATTGCTGCTGTTTTTGGTAATTTGTCTCAACCCTATTCATTGCCTTCATTCATCTTATATGCGTCAATCACACGCTATCAGATGATTATAAAGATAACGGAGAAGCAACTTGAAAGATTTACTCGATATCATGCAAAGCCCTACCGGCAACGGTAATCAAGAGTTTGATAGCATTCAAATCACGTTAGCCGCACCTGACGTGATTAAATCGTGGTCACATGGCGAAGTAAAAAAGCCTGAAACCATTAACTATCGTACGTTCAAACCTGAACGTGATGGACTATTTTGTGCCAAAATCTTTGGACCTGTAAAAGATTTTGAATGTCTGTGTGGTAAATACAAACGCCGTAAATTCCAGGGCGTTATCTGTGAAAAATGTGGCGTTGAAGTCACTACTGCTAAAGTCCGTCGTGATCGTATGGGTCATATCGACCTAGCCAGTCCTGTAGCGCATATTTGGTTCTTAAAATCACTGCCAAGCCGCATTGGTCTATTGCTAGACATGACGCTTCGTGATATTGAGCGTGTGCTATATTTTGAAAGCTATATCGTGACTGAGCCTGGTTTGACCAGTCTTGAGAGATATCAGCTGCTTGATGACGAAGACTATTACAAAGCGCTTGAAGAGTTTGGCGATGAATTCACCGCCAAAATGGGTGCTGAAGCGGTTCAGGATTTGTTAAAAGATATCGACTTAGACCTTGAAATCGATGAGCTGCGTGAAGCGATTCCACAGACGGGTTCTGAGACTAAGCTTAAAAAGATGTCTAAGCGTCTAAAATTATTAGAAGCATTCCGTGATTCTAATAACAAGCCTGAGTGGATGGTAATGAATATTTTACCAGTACTACCACCAGATTTGCGCCCGCTAGTACCGCTAGAAGGTGGTCGTTTTGCGACTTCAGATCTTAACGATTTATATCGCCGCGTGATCAACCGTAACAACCGTCTAAAGCGTCTATTAGAGCTAAGCGCCCCTGATATCATCGTACGTAACGAAAAACGTATGTTGCAAGAATCAGTTGATGCGTTATTAGATAACGGTCGTCGCGGTCGTGCGATTACGGGTAGTAATAAGCGTCCATTGAAATCTTTGGCTGATATGATCAAAGGTAAGCAAGGTCGTTTCCGTCAAAACTTACTTGGTAAGCGTGTTGACTATTCTGGTCGTTCGGTCATCGTTGTTGGTCCAACGCTACGTCTGCATCAGTGCGGTTTACCGAAGAAAATGGCACTCGAGCTATTCAAGCCATTTACTTATAACAAACTATTATCTCATGGTTTGGCAACGACGATTAAAGCTGCCAAAAAGATGGTAGAGCGTGAAGAGCCACAAGTTTGGGACATGCTGGCCATGGTTATCCGTGAGCATCCAGTATTACTTAACCGTGCACCAACACTTCACCGTTTGGGTCTACAAGCATTTGAGCCAGTATTGATTGAAGGTAAAGCTATCCAGCTTCACCCTCTGGTTTGTACCGCGTTCAACGCTGACTTTGATGGTGACCAAATGGCCGTTCACGTGCCATTAACGTTAGAGGCCCAGCTGGAATCACGTGCGCTGATGATGTCGACCAACAATATCTTGTCACCTGCCAACGGCGATCCAATTATCGTACCGTCACAGGATGTGGTATTGGGCTTGTACTATATCAGCCGCTCGTCAATCAATGCCAAAGGTGAGGGCATGATATTCGCCACCGTCAATGAAGCCTTACGTGCGATTGGTTCAAACGATTTGCATGTAAACGCTAAAATTAAAGTACGTGTGACCGAGACACATATTGACGAAGATGGTAACGAAACCAAAGAAATTAGCTTAAAAGAAACGGTTGCTGGTCGTTTACTTATTTGGAACGTCATGCCTAAAGGTATGTCGTTTGATGAATGTAACCAAGAAATGACCAAGAAAAACATCTCACGTTTGATTAACTCTTGCTATCGTAAAGTAGGCGTTAAAGACAGTGTTATGTTTGCTGACCAATTGATGTATCTTGGTTTTGCTCAGGCCACTCTATCAGGTGTGTCTATTGGTATCGATGACATGGTCATTCCACCGAGCAAAGTGCAAATCATTGAGACAGCAGAGTCAGAAGTTCGCGAGATTGAAGATCAATTTGAGCAAGGCTTCGTCACAGCTGGTGAGCGTTATAACAAAGTTGTCGATATCTGGTCACGTACCAATGATAAAGTCGCGAAAGCGATGATGGACAACTTAGCCACTGATAAAATGATTAACGCAAAAGGGGAGGAGGAAGAACAAAAATCCTTTAACTCTATCTATATCATGTCAGATTCTGGTGCTCGTGGTAGTGCCGCACAGATTCGTCAGTTAGCAGGTATGCGTGGCTTGATGGCAAAACCGGATGGCTCAATCATTGAAACACCGATTAAAGCCAACTTCCGTGAAGGTTTGACCGTACTTCAGTACTTCATCTCAACTCACGGTGCGCGTAAAGGTCTAGCAGATACGGCACTGAAAACCGCTAACTCGGGTTACTTGACTCGTCGTTTGGTTGACGTGGCGCAAGATTTGGTTATTACCAGTGATGACTGTGGTACCGAGCAAGGCTTGCTCATGAAACCACACATTCAAGGTGGTGAAATCATCGAGAAGCTGGGAGAGCTAGTGCTTGGTCGTGTCACGGCGCGTGATGTCGCTTATAATGATGATGCAGATAAAATCTTGATTCCAGCCGGTACTTTGATCGATGAGCATTGGGTTAACATCCTTGATAACAACGCGATTGATGACATCTGGGTACGTTCAGTCATTACTTGTGATGTTGAGCATGGCGTTTGTTCGCAGTGTTATGGTCGTGACCTTGCTCGTGGTCATAAAGTGAACATCGGTGAGTCAGTTGGTGTCATGGCTGCGCAGTCTATCGGTGAGCCTGGTACTCAGTTGACGATGCGTACTTTCCACGTCGGCGGGGCTGCAAGCTCAGCGTCTGTGGACAACAGTATTTCGGCACGTAATGCTGGTCAAGTACACTTTGAAAACATGAAAACAGTTGAGCATGTCGATGGCCATTTGGTTATCGTATCGCGTTCAGCTGAGCTAGCGTTGACCGATGAGCTGGGTCGTGAGCGTGAGCGCTATAAAGTTCCTTACGGTTCTAGCGTTCTAGTGAAAAACGAAGAGCAGGTCGAAGGCGGTCAAACCATCGCTAAATGGGATCCGCACACGCATCCTATTATCACAGAATTTGCTGGTACAGCACGCTTTAGTGATATCGTTGATGGTTCGACAGCGACGGTTAAAGTCGATGATGCAACTGGTATGAGCTCGTTTGAGATTCTAGCCACGCGTGACCGTTCAAGCTCAGCGAAGGATTTACGTCCTGCGATTGTCTTGAATACAGATGAAGGTAAGGAAGTGGTTTACTTCTTGCCCGCTGAAACCATTATTCGTGTTAGCGATGGTGAAAAAGTCGCCGCAGGTTCGATTCTAGGCCGTGTACCACAAGCGTCTTCAGGTACCAAAGATATTACCGGTGGTCTACCACGTGTTGCTGATTTGTTCGAGGCACGTCGTCCGAAAGATCATGCCATCATGGCAGAAATGACAGGTGTGGTGAGCTTTGGTAAAGAGACCAAAGGCAAAAACCGCTTCATCATCACTAATGAAGACGGTGAGGTTCATGAAGAGCTGATCCCGAAATGGCGTCAAATCAACGTCTTTGAAAACGAGACAGTTGCACGCGGTGAGGTGATTGCGGACGGTCCACAGAACCCGCACGATATCCTGCGTCTAAAAGGACAAACCGCGCTTGCTGATTATATCGTCAACGAAGTACAAGACGTATATCGCTTGCAGGGTGTAAAAATCAACGATAAACACATCGAGGTTATTATCCGTCAGATGTTGCGTAAAGTTGAAATTACTGACGGCGGCGATTCAAGCCACTTTAAGGGCGATCAGGTAGAGTATGCTGATATTAAAGCGTTGAACGCTAAACTGGAAGCAGAAGACAAATTCCCAGTGAAGTACGAGCGTCAACTACTTGGTATCACCAAAGCCAGCTTGGCAACGGAAAGCTTTATCTCAGCTGCCTCTTTCCAAGAAACCACACGTGTCCTAACGGCTGCTGCGGTTACTGGTAAAGTCGATGAGCTACGTGGTCTGAAAGAAAACGTGGTCGTTGGTCGCTTGATTCCTGCTGGTACGGGTCTTGCTTATCATAAAGCCCGTAAAGACAAAGCGGATCAGAAGCTACAAGATAAAGACTTGAATGCAGCCTTTGATATGACGGCAAGTACTGACAGCAAAGACTTTGCGAGCTTTGATGAAGCCTTTGCCCAAGAGCTTAATCAAGATAATTAATCGCTCAGCTAAACTCTAGAGTAATAATAAAAAAGCCAGCCTAAGTCGCTGGCTTTTTTGTGTGTGCAAAAAAGTAAAAAACATGGTGGGGTTATCTAAAAGAATATAGTTAAAATACTTTAAAAACGCTACGATACTGCGGGTATAGTTTTTTTTGCAGCCTCTGTCTGCGTAGGCACAGCAAGCAAGAAAAAACGGTACCTGCAGTACGTGATGTAGCGATATTACTTCTCACTGACTATAGTACGCTGGAAAACACGCCCTAGTCAGCCCTAATAAAACAAGTGCAAATATTATAATGCGCTATGGGTGTAAATTTTTTGGGTTTGACTGCATGCAGTTTATCTCATCCTTATCACTATTATTTAAAGTAAAGGCACGCTTTAATATCATAGAAGGGTGTAATGGACATTATTCATGCTGTCATAGGGTCTAACGCTATATACTGTCTAT
>NZ_RRYX01000083.1:0-13686 GCF_014861375.1 Psychrobacter sp. FME5
TCATCGAGTCGTTAGTTTACCAAGTTTATCTCTACGGTTTCTTCAGCATAGCTCAGTCTGGGCGACTGTTGGTCGATGAAAGAGTGGGTCTGGAATGGAGAGATATTTAACAAAACGCTTGAGCAGACGACAGGATTATGTCGCCTGATAGAGGCTGGTGGCGCGTGGGATTTACCAACTTACGTCAGTGACGTTATCTCACAGTCAAATAAGTGAGCGATGTTTTTTAAAACAACCGTATAAATAACGTTGCTGACGATCTTGGAGGCTACTGATTATTATTAGCAATATTATTTATTAACGATAAGATCGGTAACGCTATCAGTGAGGCATCATAGCTTTACTTAGATAAACCATTTTCCAAAGGCGAACTCTATTAGAACTTTGAGGATAAATCCTATAAAGCCGGCACCAAGCGCTAAAAACATCCAAAAAGTACCAGCGCGACCAGCATCAGATTGTTTAGATAAGTCCCAGATAATAAAGAATAAGAAAGCAATAAATATGGGCAATAAGACATACATTCCCCAGCTGGTGACGGTACTAGCTGCAATAGCGAACATGGCTTTATCCTGTATATAAAACAATAGTAAAGTACCGCATTCTCTATTAAGGCTTTTATGGTTTTTTATAAAAAATAATTATGTATAGAGAAAGCAGGCAATAATGGGCATTATTATAACTCGGAAACGAACAGGTATAAACTGCTGCTCAAGAACTAGACAACAGTAACGCTACAATTAGCACGACTGACTTGTCAGTACCCACCTCAACTATGACTTATTGATAACGCTTTAATTTGATTTATGATGAGTGAAAACGCATATAGTTAAAATACTTTAAAAACGCTACGATACTGCGGGTATAGTTTTTTTGCAGCCCCTGTCTGCGTAGGCACAGCAAGCAAGAAAAAACGGTACCTGCAGTACGTGATATAGCGATATTACTTCTCACTGACTATATAAGGCTTTGCATCATATTAATGACGATTGTTGAACGTTATTAGGGGCTGTATAGAATTCAGCTAAGGAACTGACAGAGACTATTTTTTAGGCAATTCGACGCCAAAAATAGTAAGTTTAGTCATTCTAAGCGCGATAGTTTTGGCTATGAAGTGGCAAAAAATAGTCCTGTTCCTTCGGACTGATGCTAAAATCGCCCCAGACGTTGTTGTAAATCTAGCTAAGGTCTCGACATTACCTTCGATTTACGCCTAGTCTGGAATTATTTTAGCGATCAGCAGTCCTAATAGATGAATTCTATACAGCCCCTATAAGTACTGGCTGCCATAACCATAAGATTTTAGGGCTAATTTTGGTGCAAATGGTGCAATAAAGCGCAAAGATTGTTATATTTACAGGTTACTTATATTTTTACATTATTTTATCCCTTGCAATGTCGGTCGCCATTATAATACGCAGTTATTAACTGTTTGCATCCACCACATTTTTACCCCGTTTTTGTTGTTTATTTAATTGAGTTCAAATCCCTATGTCACAAGCCCAAATTGATACCCTTGCTTCACTATTTAACGATGCTATTACTACTTTACAAGCAGATGGCACTCTACCAGCTGACTGGAAAAACAACAGCCAAATCACCCGTACTAAAGACCTGAGTCATGGTGATTTTGCCAGCAACATCGCGCTTACTGCTGCCAAAGCCGCCAAGGTCAACCCGCGCCAGCTTGCCGAAAAAATCGTCAATGCTCTGCCCGAAAATCAAAATATTCGCCAAGTAGAAATCGCAGGTCCTGGGTTTATTAATGTTTTCTTAAATGCGGAAGCCAAGTTTGCCGTATTAGACGATATCTTTACCTTGCAAGACCGCTTTGGTTTAAGTAAGCAGTTTGATGGTCAAAAAGTACAAGTTGAATTCGTCTCTGCCAATCCAACCTCTAGTTTGCATGTCGGTCACGGACGCGGTGCTGCCTTTGGTATGAGCGTGGCAAACTTGCTTGAAGCGATTGGCTATGACGTCACGCGTGAGTATTATGTCAATGATGCCGGTCGTCAAATGGATATCTTGGCCACCAGCACCTATTTGCGTTATCTAGAAGCCAATGGCGAACAAATAACCTTCCCAGTTAATGGTTATCAGGGTGACTATGTCAGTGATATTGCTCAAACGCTAAAAGCACAACATGGTACTAGCTATGTGCATGATTTTGCAAAAATCGCTAAAGATGTGCCAGAAGACGCTCAGTTTGAGATAAATACTGATGGCGAAAAAACACTGCTATCAGGCGATAAAGAAGCGCACATCGATGGTCTAATTGCCAATAGCAAAGCATTACTTGGCGATGGTTATGAGCTGTTTTTAAATGCTGCGTTGAGTAGTATTTTGGCCGACATCAAAGATGACCTAAATGACTTTGGCGTGAGTTACGAATGCTGGTTTAGCGAAAGGTCGATTGATAGTGAAATTGAGCCAGTCTTACAAATCTTAGATGAAAAAGGCTATCTATACGAAAAAGATGGCAATATTTGGTTCAAATCGACCGATTTTGGCGATGAAAAAGACCGTGTGGTCCGCCGTGCCAATGGTCAATCTACCTACTTTGCCTCTGATATTGCCTATCATAAAAATAAATTTGATCGCGGTTTTGATAGAGTCATTAACGTCTGGGGTGCAGACCACCATGGTTATGTACCGCGAGTAAGGGCGGCTTTATTAGCGCTTGGCATCGATGCTGAGCGTCTCGATGTGGTGCTGGTACAGTTTGTCGCACTATGGCGCGGCAGTGAAAAAGTGCAGATGTCATCTCGCTCGGGCAAATTTGTGACCTTACGCGAACTGCGCCAGGAAGTTGGCAATGATGCGGCGCGTTTTTATTATGTCGCGCGTAAGCCTGAAGTGCATGTTGATTTTGACTTAGAGCTTGCCAAATCACAGAGTAAAGACAACCAAGTGTATTACATCCAATATGCGCATGCACGTGTTTGCCGAGTATTAGAAAAACTAGAAAACAGCGGCTTTGTAGTAGACGATGCGATCGGCTTGCAGCAGCAAAACTTACTCAGCGCACCGAACGAAGATGAGCTGATTAAACTGCTAGCGGGATATCCAGCGACATTGCTGCGTGCAGCGACGGGTTACGAGCCGCATGTATTGACCAATTATTTAAAAGAATTGGCAGCACTGTTCCATGGTTGGTATGACAGCAATCGTATTTTGCCCGTGAGCTTGACGTCGGGCGAGACACCAAGCTCGGATGAGATGGATTTGATGCAAGCCCGCCTGCGTTTGTCTAAAGCGGTACGCCAAGTATTGGCCAATGGGCTTAATTTATTAGGGTTGTCGGCACCGTCTAGCATGTAGCATTTATTATGTAACATAAATAGACGATTGATAGCAATAATTTGATGATAGTTGATAGTTAGATTCAGTAGGGAGATGCAAAGCCATGCTAGCCAAAAAACCTAAAGGCGCGACTGAAAAGCGTAAAACAAGTAGCGTATCAGGCTTATTATGGATGTTTGTCGGAGCAATATTGACGCTTATGATCGGGGTGTTTATATACCTATCGCCATTATTTGATTTCAGTCCCGCTGACAGAAATGCAGGTAATGATTCTGATCGTCAGGTACAGCAGCGTGTCGATACTGATACTGATAATGGGGATTATGAGTTTTACGATATTTTACCCAATCAAGAAATGGCCACTATTCCTGATGAAGATTTTGGTGAAACCAGTAACCGTCCATTAGGACAAACCTCTGACTTTGAGCCTGATGTGGTCGTCAATCAACCAGAAGATACTGCCTCGAATCGTAACGATGATACAGGTAATTTTGGTATCTCTGAAAACACAGTTATCACACCAAGCCGTGATAGCAGTGGTAACAACGCTGCCACTAATAATAGCGGTGATGATGGCGATATTGTTGTTGTCGAAGAGGATGCGACTTACGATGGTTCGACGCCTGCTAGCAACAATAATGCCAATCGAACTAACAATGCCAATCGAACCAACAGTACTGGCTCAGGTGCTGCCAACATTCAAGCGGCCAAACCCGCTGCTACCTATATTTTGCAGATCAATAGCTTTGGTGATGCTGATGAAGCGGACCGCCGCCGTGCACAGGTGCTAATGGCAGGTGTAGATGCTAAAGTGGTGAAAAATACTACAGGTAGTGGTTTGCCAATCTATCAAGTGATTTCACGGCCGATGAATAACCGTCAAGCAGTCACTACTGCTCAGCAGCGCCTACAGAATAATGGTATTGATTCTATTATCGTTGAACAGCGTCGTTAGGTTAAGTTGCTTGGAATAGCTTTAGTGGTTGATTTATAATAAAAAAGCGTCGCAATGACGCTTTTTTTATCTCTTATTTTTAGTAAAGTTTTACTCAGATTTTAATTTTATCTCATTAACACTTCTACAAAGAGTATAGCTATGACGGTATCGACTTCAGCAACGCCACCTACGGACATGATTAAAGCCTTTTTTCAGAAGTATTTTATCGATGCATTTACTGGCATGGCTTTAGGGCTATTTGTCACGTTAATTGCGGGTCTTATCATCTCACAAATCGGTGGTTGGTTAAATTTACCTGCATTGGTCGCGGTGGGTAAGCTGGCATCGGTATTAATGGGAGCGGGTATCGGGGTAGGCATTGCTTATTATCTCAAAGCACCGACGCTAGTCATGCTCAGCTGTTTGGTGGCAGGAATGCTTGGTGCTCATTCTGAAGCGCTGATGGCAGGGACGATCTTTACCCCGCAAGTGGGAGGGCCTGCGACGTTTGTTGCTTTACCTGGGAACCCAATCGGTGCCTATTTAACGTCCGTATTTGCTTATCGTGCGGGCACTTGGGTCGCGGGCAAGACCAAGCTTGATATTTTACTCGTGCCCTTATTAGTGTGTGCGGTGGCATTGGCCGTGTGTGCGTTGTTGAATCCTCCTGTCGTTGCGGCAGTCAATGCCATTGGTCAGGGTATTCAAGCGGCCACTGAGTTACAGCCGCTATTAATGGGTATTGTCATTGCGGTGGTGGTTGGTATTTTATTGACATTACCGACATCTAGTGCCGCCATTTGCATTGCCATTGGGCTTGGTGGCCTTGCGGGCGGGGCCGCAGTAGTAGGCTGTGCGGCGCATATGATTGGTTTTGCCGTTGCGGGCTTTAAAGATAATGGTGTTAGCGGTGTGGTATCGCAGGGGTTGGGCACCAGTATGCTACAGATTCCCAATGTCCTTAGAAAGCCCATCGTTTTATTGCCTGCTGTCATAGCCAGTGCCATTGTCGGTCCCATTGCAACCGTTGGTTTCGGGCTTGCTTGTACTGCCACTGGTGCGGGTATGGGAACTGCTGGATTGGTGGGCGTGTTTGGTGTGATTGAAGCGTCACAAGAGTTGATGAGTATGACGCAGCTATGGACAGCAATTATTTTATTGATGTTTGTATTACCCGCTATCATTGCCGGTATCGTGGCTTATGTGATGCGCCGTATGGGCTGGTTGATTGAAGGTGATATGAGATTACCTTAAAAGTTTTACGAGACTGCTGGTATAGTTTTTTGCAGCCTCTGTCTGCGTAGGCACAGCAAGCAAGAAAAATTTATACCAGCAGTAGAGCCTGTATCGATATCATCTTTAAGCGACTATATTATGTTAGGTATAATGCATAAAAACCCCAGCTATTTTGATAGCTGGGGTTTTTATGGTAAATATCATAAAGGTTTTTAAAAATTAACGACGTACGTCTTTAGGCGCATCACCATTTGGCCAATCTTTCTCTTTATTGGCTTTTACAGGGCGTGGCAAGTGGGTAAAGTAAGCTGCAATATCGACTGCTTCTTGGTCGCTGAGCGAGTTGCCTTGACCGAACGGCATTTTGCCTTTGATAAATGATGCTGCGGTATAGGTACGCGCCATACCCGCACCGTCGTTGAATGACTTATCACCAGCGACTGCTGGATAGAGGTAAGTGCCATCATCGTTGTATTGACCTTCGCCATTCTCTCCATGACAAACCGTACATTTTTCAGCAAATAACTTTTTGCCATTATCGGTATTTGGCTCTAACGACTTGTCAACTTTAACAAAACCACGACCTTCAGGTGAAACACCAAAGGGTAAGTCTTGTGACAGCCAGCTCATATAAGAGACCATGGCGTTCATATCATCTGAAGCTAAGTCAAGCGGCTTACCATTCATTGAACGCTCAAAACAACCATTGATGCGCTCTTGAATCGTATTGACGCGACCCGCACGTGTACGATAAATAGGATAAATACCTGGCATGCCATTCCAAGGTGCCGCGAAGGCTTCTGCGCCATTACCTAAGTGACAACTGGTACAGTTAAGCTGGTTACCGACGTTGTCTGGTAGCTCTTTATAAGTGTGGTTAGCCAGTTGTAGGCCGCGCTTTACCGCTGCACCAAATTCATCATCTGGAATCGTTGATTGATCTGGCATTTTGATAGAAGGTTTGGCGCTTGCTGTGGTGTCGCCGCCAGTGGGCGCCGTCGTATCATTGGCAGCTGGCATGTTATCTTTTAATGCCTCTGCACGAGATTCCAAATCTTTTACACGTGCCAATGCTGCTGCTTCTTCGACACGGTCGACAGCTTTGGTATCTTCGCTATTACTACAACCCGTCACACTGGCAGCACTAATCGCAAAAATAGTCGCTACTAATAGGGAGGAGTAATTAGTATTGGGGATTTTTTTCATTGGAATATCCTTATCTTAAAAAATAATATGTAAATATAGATTTATATGGTAATTTAGATACCATAATGGCAGAAATAATTTTGTGTTTTAGATAAATAACGTGCTAAAAGTATAAGGAACATCAAGAAGCGTCCTTAGGTATTCAAGGCCATTTTAATAACTTCTCAACCCAACTCTGCCTATTAAAATCCAACAAGTAATCAATCTGTAAGATGCTAGTAATATAATTGTACCAAATACAAATAAGTAAAGTGTTTTTAAATTAAAAATAAAAGCAAATTTATTCAATAACCTATAAAAAAGAGACGGAAACTGAGATAAAAGCCAATACTGCTTACCACATCAAAAAAGGCGCTCAAACATTACCCATGTTTGAGCGCCTTTTTTGATGTGGTACTTTTTATAGCTCATTTAGTCGCTTTCGTTCAGCAGAAGGACGCGTTCTAGTCATTTCGTAGCAGCAGTTTTTGAACGTTTCTTACCTTTTAATTTACGAGATATTTTATTGATGTTATTTAATACCTGACCATAACGCGATGGGAACAGGCGCTGTACCGCATCTATCATCTTGGCATCGTTACCAATCAAGCAACGCGGTTGTTGGGTCGCGGCTGCTTGTAAAATAATCCAAGCAGCTTCACTGGCATCGAACTTTAAGAATTTATTAAAGCTGCTGATGGCTTTACGGCCGCTACGCATGCCCAGATCACTAATACTGTCATTGCCACGCGCGCTATTGGCAATATTGGTTTTAATGCCGCCTGGATGCACACAAGTTGCTGAGACACCGCAGCGCTGAATGTCTAACTCTTAGCGCAAGCTTTCGGTAAAACCACGTACGGCAAACTTACTGGCGTTATAAGCAGATTGCGAAGGCTGAGCGGTCAAACCAAATAGGCTGGAAATGTTGACGACGTGACCGTGTTCGTTAAATTGGCGTGATTTGTTGTCTATATTATGATTAGTAGACTCGCTTTGCTTCACGCTATTTTTAATCAATGGTAAGAATGCTTTGGTGCCATAGACCACACCCCAAAAATTGATACCCATGATCCATTCAAGCTCACTAATACTACTGCCTTCTACGGTTGAATAGAGTGCCACGCCAGCGTTGTTAAAGATAAAATTCACCTTACCATAATCAGCCATCACACTATCTGCCCAATCGTTAACGGCTTTGTTGTCTGAAACATCGAGTACGGTCGTGGTGGCTTTAATGTCGTAACCAATGAGCAGTTCTTGGGTTTGTGCCAATTGTTCAGCATTGATATCTGATAACGCCACGTGGCAACCCATCTGTGCCAAATGGATGGCAAGCTCACGCCCCATACCAGAGCCTGCTCCAGTAATCGCCGCGACGTGATTATGATAATAAGGCGCAATGTCGTGGTCTGTATCAGGAGAAAAAGGTAGGTGTTGACGCAAAGAGGTTGTTATAGCAGTGAGGTTATTGAGCATGATAAACAGTCCTTTGTTTAAGAGAGAAATAGTAGAAATTTCAGAGTATTTCTACCTTAGCACGATTTGTGAGGAGGGCTCATGTCGTTTAATAAACGCTGCTGTCACTCTTAAAAAGTGAATCAACTATATTGTATGTAATAAAAAATGAGAAAAATCAAGCGTAAAAAAAGCGTCTTAGCATGATGCCAGACGCTTTTTTAATAGAACAGCCAATGAATAACGGACTGTTTTAATCCAACCATGCATTAATCAATTTTAGGTGTTTTACCTTCATTAATTACTTCTGCATCAACCATGACGGTCTTAGCATCTTTCATTGATGGTAGCTCGTACATGGTTTCAAGTAGCGCGTTTTCAACGATAGAGCGCAAACCACGCGCCCCTGTTTTACGCTCCATGGCTTTTTTAGCGATGGCATCGAGGGCTTCTTGAGTAAAGCTAATATCAGCCCCTTCCATATCGAACAGATACTTATACTGTTTTACCAAAGCGTTCTTTGGTTCAGTGAGAATCTGTACCAAGGCTTCTTCGTCAAGCTCTTGTAGCGCAGCCAGTACTGGCAAACGACCAATCAGCTCAGGGATAAGACCAAACTTGATCAAATCTTCTGGCTCAACTTGCTGTAGCAAATCTGAGCTGCGTTTACTGTCATCTTTTGAGCTGATATCGGCGTTAAAACCAATACCACCTTTTTCTGTACGCTGTTGAATGACAGCATCAAGACCTGCAAACGCGCCACCAACGATGATTAAGATATTGCTAGTATCAACTTGGATCAGCTCTTGCTGTGGATGCTTACGACCGCCATGAGGCGGAATAGCAGCAACGGTGCCTTCGATAAGCTTTAGCAGAGCTTGCTGTACGCCTTCGCCTGATACGTCACGGGTGATAGACGGGTTGTCACCTTTTTTACTAATTTTATCAATCTCATCGATATAGATGATACCTTGTTCGGCTTTGCTCACATCATAGTCTGATGCTTGCAATAGCTTTTGAACGATGTTTTCAACGTCTTCACCGACATAACCCGCTTCGGTCAAAGTTGTCGCATCCGCCATCGCAAAAGGCACATCTAGCAGACGTGCTAAAGTTTGTGCCAGTAATGTTTTACCAGAACCTGTTGGACCAATCAGCAAAATATTACTTTTGGCTAGTTCAATCATTGCATCGTCAGCGCCAATTTTGGCTTTTTTGCTATCGCTGGCTAAGGTTTGGCTAACTTTTAGACGCTTATAGTGGTTATAAACCGCAACCGCCAATGCTTTCTTGGCAGCATCCTGTCCGATGACGTATTCATCAAGTTTGGCACGCAACTCTTTTGGCGTTGGTAGCTTTTTATTGACCCAAGAGGTATCGATTTCGCTATCATCATCACCGTCTTCGGCGCTGTCAGCGATTAAATCGGTACATAGCTCGATACATTCATTACAGATATTGGCATCGTCGGCGGCAATCAGCTGCTGTACATCGCTTTTGGCTTTGCCGCAAAACGAGCACTGCGGGGTGTTATCTTCTGCCATAAAAGGCGCTCCTAAAATTTAAAACTCACAAGTATTCTGATTATTGACATCAAGGCCAAAATGTATATCGTTAAGGCGCTTGATGCTTATCAAGGCTTCTGCTCTTATACGTCTACCATCACAGTAATTATAAAGAAGCAGGGCGGCGCTCTAATACTTCGTCAACCAAACCATATTCTTTGGCTTCTTTAGCATCCAACCAAAAATCACGCTCAACGTCTTTTTCGATTTTCTCTACTGGTTGACCCGTACGCTCAGCTAAAATCTCATTTAAACGGGCACGTGTTTTTAGAATTTCACGCGCGTTAATTTCGATATCTGTCGCTTGACCCTGCGCGCCGCCTGAAGGCTGATGAATCATCACGCGAGAGTTGGCTAGCGCATAACGTTTGCCTTTTTCACCTGCCGCAAGCAAGAATGAACCCATGCTATAAGCGCCGCCCATACAGATAGTCGATACTTCTGGCTTGATAAAGTTCATGGTATCAAAAATCGCTAAACCAGCACTCACTGAGCCGCCTGGTGAGTTGATGTATAAATGAATGTCTTTGTCAGGGTTTTCTGCTTCTAAGAATAATAATTGAGCGACGATTAGATTGGCCATATGGTCTTCGACTTGACCGGTCAAAAAGATAACGCGTTCACGCAATAGGCGCGAAAAGATATCAAACGAGCGTTCACCGCGAGATGACTGCTCAACCACCATCGGTACTAATGCGGCTTGAGTCGTGCTTTGTACATTGTCATGCGCACTCATGAGCATATCAAAATGCGGGTTGGCAGTGATGCGATCATAATCTGTCATAAAGATGTCCTGTTTATAAGTATATAGAATAAAGGGATTAAGGTTAGCTGCTGGCTAAATTTTTATTGGTGGTTATCATTGTAAACATTGCTGGCTTGTAATAAAACCTATCCGCTAATAAAAATTATCAAGGCCAATAAAAGGCAGTTAATATTGAAAGTCGCCAATAATAATGCCTACTAACAATAGCCGCAAAAAAATAATTGAGCCAATGGTAACTTTTTTATTAGAGTAATAGTAACGTTTTAATGTGAAAAATGACTTTGTATTAATAACATGAGTGTTCTTAATAATATGAGTGACTCCCTATTAATAAGGCGTCTGTACACATTTATCAAGGGGCTCAGCTATAAACTGTTTATAAAGATAGCCTTGACCCTTTGTCAGAGTACCAATAAAAATGCCCTAACAATGTGTTAGGGCATTTTTGGTTCAAGCTAAGCTATCTACCAATTAATGGCAATTTGCAAAGTTAGCTCCTAAGAAGTTATCTCTTAAGAATTTACATCGCTTGTTGCTGCTGTTGCTGAGCGGCTAGCAAGTCTTGGTAGCTGACTTCTTTGTCCGTCACTTTACCTTGCTCGATTAGATAATCAACCACTTGGTCTTCTAGTACCACAGACTCAATGTTAGCGCGTTGCTGTTTATCATTGGTATAGTACTCGATGACTTCTGCTGGATCTTCGTAGTTTTCAGCGGCTTCTTTGATGAAGCTTTCAACGCGCTCTTGATCGACTTCTAAGCCTTTGGTGTCGATAACGCGAGCAACGATGATGCCAAGACGGGCAGCACGTAACGCTTGTTCTTCGAACAGCTCGTTTGGCAGCATGTCTTTATCGAAGCTATCAGCATTGGCACCAAACTGCTGAGAAAAACGCTGCATCATCATGTTGCGCTGACGCTCAATTTCTTGCTCTAGCATGGCGTTCGGTACGTCAAACTCGTTCTTTTCTAGTAGTGCGTCAAAAGTCGCTTGTTTCACTTGGCTACGTGCTGCGTTTTTGATTTCGCGTTCCATGTTTTTGCGCACGTCTTCTTTTAACTTCTCAACACCGCCTTCTGTTACGCCGAATAGCTCAAGGAACTCTTCGTTGATTTCAGGCAATTTAGATCTTTCGACCAGTTTTACGTTGATTTTGAATTGTGCTTCTTTACCAGCCAAGTTTTCAGCTTGGTAATCTTCTGGGAAGGTCACGTCGATGACTTTTTCTTCGCCAGCTTTCATGCCTTTAATGCCAGTCTCAAAACCTGGAATCATTTGGTTGCTACCGATGACCAGTTTGAAGTCCTCAGATGAACCACCTTCAAATTTCTCACCGTCGATTGTACCTTCAAAATCAAAGGTTACTTGGTTGTCTTTTGCCGCCATGCCTTTTTTCTCGACGAACTCTTCACGTTGCTTTTGTAGGTTTTCGATCATGGTGTCGACGTCTTCTTCGTTAACCGTCGCAGTGTGACGCTCAACTTCGATTTCATCGATACCTTGAACTTCAACTTCTGGGAAGATTTCGACAGTCGCTTGATAAACTAAGAAATCATCTTCAAGTTTTACGTCGTCGATGTTAGGCATACCAACGGCGCGGATGTCTTCAGATTTGATCGCTTCAAAGACCGTATCACGGATCACATCGTTGATCACTTCTTGTTGAATGCCAGCACCGTACTGTGAACGGATATGTGACATTGGAACGTTACCTTTACGGAAACCGTCAATTTTGGCAGTTTTCGCAACTTGGCGAATACGGCCTTCAACTTTGTTTTGGATTTTTTCAACGGGCACTTTAACCGTTAGCTGAGTTTCTTTATTAGAAAGCTTGTTGGTTGTGACTTGTAAATCTGTAGCCATGTTCATTACACCTTTAGGATTAAATAATAAATAATAGGCAATCGTGCCCCAAAATACGGGCGCTTACTGTCGATTGCCGTTGGAATAAATAGGGGACATCGGTAGCTAGCAGCTCGGTAGTCAATGCCTTTAGTCATTACCGCGGGCACTAAATGATACTAAAAAGCGAAGCTATTTATCTTAATAGACACTACAAATATCAATAATAAAGCGTTAATAGGTCGCATAATAACGTTTTTTGCTCAATTATGCAGGCAAATAACGGCTTTCAGCAAAATTTTAAAAGTAGAACAGTATAATCTATCTGTTTATTAAAGTAAAAATTATCTGTTTACGGTCAAGTGAATTTAAATCTATAGTCAGTCCTAAATAAAATAAGTACAAATATTATCACGTGTTACTGGGACAAATTTTTCTTGCTTGCTGTGCCTGCGCAGACAGAGGCTACGCAAAATTTATCCCAGTAGTACTGTATTTTTTTATAGTGGAACGGCTATATTACATTTATAGTCCATTACACCTATAAAGGCAGCTGCGCCAATAATTGCTCAATCGCCTGTCCACGATGACTGATGCGGTTTTTATCAGCAGCGCTCAAGCTGGCAGCAGTCGCTTGCAGCTCTGGCAACCAAAACAGCGGATCATAGCCAAAGCCGCCCTCACCATGGGGCGTCTCTAAAATCTCACCGTGCCACAATCCTTGCGCGATAATCGGTAGCGGATCATCGGCATGACGAACCATGGCCAATACACAAACAAATAGCCCTTTAATCGGTTCGTTAGTCTGCGCATCGCGAATGGGCTGTAAGTCAGCAATAAGCTTGGCATTATTTTTGTCATCGTTACCATGCTCACCGGCATAGCGCGCAGAGTAAATACCCGGTGCGTTGCCCAGTACGGGTACACAAATCCCTGAATCATCCGCAATCGCTGGTAGTCCGCTGGCTCGGCTGGCATGTCGCGCTTTGATAATGGCGTTTTCTATAAAGCTCAGCCCATCTTCAATCGCATCATCGATATCAAGCTGACCTTGCGGGACGATGGTGACGTTTAAATTGGCGTCATCAAACAGTCTTTTAAACTCAGCAAGTTTGCCTTTATTGTTACTGGCAAGCACCCATTGATTAGCGGCTGCTGCTTGGCTCGATGGTGTGGCCTGTGAATAGGCTTCATTTGCGCTCGTCGTACTCATAGTGTCCGTCCAGCATTGGTTGTTTATTAAGAAGTATTTTATGTTTTAAACCCCACTCTCAACTTGAAATAAGCAACTCAAACTGAAGAGGCGGGTTACCAAGTTTTTTGTTGAGTACAAAGCATAGATTATGTGACAGAATCTTACGAATCAATCGATGAGACAAATGCCATAAATCTC